>JAIUMT010000362.1 GCA_022565415.1 Balneolales bacterium
AATAATGAGTACCCGTATAGCTTTACGCATGACGATGCACAGGTGATTTTCGGAGCCCAACGCATGGATATCGCCGAACATCGTCAATTTCCAAGTCCGGTTCAGCCCGAATTGTACCAGGTCCCGGCCGATGGCGGACGGGTAACGCAGGTTTTCACGGTCCCGGCTGAGTTTGCTCAGGTTAGCGCCGACGGATCCAAGATGATTTACCACGACAAAAAGGGCTACGAGAACGAATGGCGGAAGCATCATCGGTCGTCGATTACGCGTGATATCTGGATTTACGACACCGAAACGGGCCGACACACCCAGCTCAGCCGATTCATCGGAGAAAATCGTCAGCCCGTTTTCAATAACGACGAAACCGCATTGTACTACCTCAGCGAAGAATCCGGGAGCTTTAATGTGTTCAAAATGGCCCTCGACAATCCAAATAGTCGCGAGCAAATCACATTTTTCGAAGACCATCCGGTTCGGTTTTTGAGTCAGGCTAATGGCGTGCTTTCATTCGGATACGATGGCGAGTTGTACACTATGCGCGAAGGTGCGGAGCCCGCAAAGGTTGATGTGCGCATCACTACACAAAGTAGCTCGAACAACGACAAGTTCATTACGATAAACGGAGGGGTGCAGGAGATGTCCATCTCGCCGAATGGCAAGGAAATCGCATTTGTGGCCCGTGGCGAGGTTTTCGTGACCTCAACCGACGGAAATTTCACCAAACGCATCACGAATACCCCTCAGCGAGAGCAATTTGTAACATTTTCGCCTGATGGAAACGCAATTGTATACGCCAGCGAGCGCGAAGGAAAGTGGAGTATTTTCAAAACAGAGCGTGTTCGTGCCTCTGAAGAGCCTTTCTTTTATGCCTCAACCTTGCTAAACGAGACGGTTTTGGTCACCGATTCGGTGGATGTGTACTCGCCAACGTTTTCTCCCGACGGCAAATACCTGGCCTACACGGCAGGTCGCCGGACATTACGGGTTCAGAATATAGAAACGGGTGCGACCCGGGACTTGCTCACCCCCGAAGACGTATTTCACATGCGCGATGGGGATTTGAGTTATTCGTGGAGTCCGGATGGCAAATGGATTATGGTCGATTGGCAAAAACTGCTGCACAACAGCGAAGTACTACTGCTTGCGGCCGATGGAACTCAGCGCGTTAACCTTACCCAAAGTGGCTACTACGACTCATCTCCGAAATGGATTGGCGACGGTGACCGCATCATGTGGTTCACCAATCGAGACGGACTTCGAAGCTACGCAACCAGTGGTATGTCGGAGCGGGACGTATATATGATGTTCCTAACGCAAGAAGCCTGGGACAAGCACAATATGAGCGAAAACGACTTCAAACTGATGGAAGAAGTGAAAAAAGCGCTCAAAGATACTGCAAAAACGAAGACTTCACTCGACTACGAACTGGATTCCGTTCGCGACAGAGCGGCGCGGTTGACCATACATTCGAGTTTGATCAGCGACGCGGTGTTGTCGCAAGATGGAGAGAAGCTTTACTACCTCACGCGTTTCGAAGACAGTACCAATCTATGGGAGACCACCATTCGAACACGAGCAACCAAGCAATTAATTAGCCTCAATGCCAGGGGGGGCAGCCTTCAGTGGGACAAGGATATGGAAAACCTGTATTTGTTAAGTCAGGGCTCGATTTCTAAACTCGATTTAAAGGCAGGAAGTGCGTCCCGAATCAGTATTTCTGGCGAAATGCAGTACGATGCGGATGCCGAGCGCGCGAACATGCTCGATATGGTTTACATCCGAACGAAAAATGTATTCTATGAACCGACGTTTCATGGCAACGATTGGCGCGCACTTTATGAGCATTATCAGAAGTTTTTGCCGCATATTGGCAATTCGTATGAGTTTTCGGAGATGTTGTCGGAACTGCTGGGCGAGTTGAATGTATCGCACTCCGGGGCTTCGTACAGTAACACGATCGAAAATGCAGATGCGACGGCTTCGTTGGGTGTGTTTTTCGATTATTCGCATGATGGAGACGGGATTTTGGTAACGGAGGTGATTGAAGGCGGGCCTCTTGACAGGGCGGCGTTCGATATTCGTCCGGGCATGATTATCGAGAAGATTGATGGAGAAACGATTCGGGCCGACCGTGATAAAGCGCGGTATTTGAACCGAAAAGCCGGGAATTTTGTGTTGCTCGAGGTTGTGAATCCGTCGACGAACGATCGCAAGCAGATCACGATGAAGCCCATTTCGTTAGGCGAAGAGCGAGCGTTGTTATATCGCCGTTTCATTCGCATCAACGAGAAGGAAGTCGATGCGAAAAGTGATGGTCGGTTGGGCTACATTCACATTCCGGGCATGGGCGATGGTCCGTTTCGAAGTGTGATTCACGAAATGCTGGGCCGTTTTTCAGACCGTGAAGCAATAATTGTAGACACTCGATTTAACGGCGGAGGCGATCTTGTGGCCGATTTAGTGATGTTTTTCACGGGAGAGTCGTTCAACACGTATGCGATTGCCGATAAGGATGTGGGAGGAGAACCAACGGCGCGGTGGACTAAACCAACGCTGTCGATTTTTAATGAGTCTATGTATTCCGACGGGCATTGCTATGCGGAAGCTTATACAGAGCTTGATTTAGGCTTAACGGTGGGCATGCCAGTGCCCGGGACCTGCAGTTTTGGCGGATGGGCGATGTTGCCGGATGGAACCCGATGGGGAGTCGTTCCGGTAAGCGCACGAAATCAGAATGGTCAGTGGATGGAAAATCTGCAAACTGAGCCGAAAATTCGCGTGAAGAATATGCCGGGCGTGATTGATCGTGGCCGGGATCAGCAGTTGGAAAGATCCATTCAGGAGTTGTTAAATAGTCTTGATAACTAGTGGTAAATGGAGGTTAGTCGGTTAATTGCAAATGCTAAAATTTTAATTGCCATTAACTGGTTGACTGCTGGTTTTTCGGGTGGAATCTGTTGTTTTATGCAATAAACAGTGGTTTTATACGTTATAGGAGCATAAATAGAACAAATCCGCTTTAGGCTTTGATGGCAGAGTGGTAGAATCAAATTGGAGCGTAAAAAATGAAAGACTTATTCGCCAAAGGAAAATGGAACGAAGTAAAAGGAAAATTCAAGCAAAAGTACGG
>JAIUMT010000363.1 GCA_022565415.1 Balneolales bacterium
CAACCGCTTCCTTCAACGGCGTTTGAAGCGGCCAAAAAATGGGCTTTGAACTTGTCGAAACTGCCAAAGCTTCGGTCGATTTGCTGGGCGAGGGCTCTGTTGGATGGAGTTCCGCCACCGTTCGGAGACATAACCGTCCAGAAAAGGGTGTGGAGGTAATGTCCGCCACCGTGGAAACTGATTTCGCGCGACCAGTGCTTACCCACCCCGAAATCGTTCGAGTCGCGGGCTTCCTGTAGCTTGTCGAGGGCGTTGTTTAGTCCGGTTACATATCCTTGATGATGCCGACCGTGATGCAATTGCATGGTTTGGGCGTCGATATGAGGCTCGAGGGCGTCGGGGGCGTACGGGAGATCGGCCAAAGTGTAGCGACCGAGTTCATCGGTGAATTTCATTTCGTAGATGGATTCTGCGGCTGATGGGTTGATGATTCCTGTTGCGCCGAGGAGGGCGACTCCGCCGAGGGTTTTCTTGAGGTATTCGCGTCGGTTCATGATGTAAAGTGGTTTAGTTAAAAAGACATTGATTTGTCAGTCTATTGGATTTAGCTCAGAAAACAAATTTGAATTGAAAAAATGTTACCAATTATAACAATTGATGGGATTTCTGAGGTAGATTATGGTAGTTTGTAACAGTCATCTAATTAAATGAGTTTCAACATATCGTAGTAACTTATTGGCAGATGGCACAACCTTATTTAATGTAACCAAGTGCTTGATGGTGGCTAAATCTGCATACCGATATATGCAAGCATAACACATTTGGTAACTGAAAAACTAGAAAGAGGGGTTCCTGCTTGAATCAGTTCTAAATGCAGGAATTGTTCGAATTATATAGTTTGATATAGGCAAATAATTGCTGTATATTTTCAGACTTCACGTAATTTCATAAAATCAATTATCCCGTGGATACTATAAGCTTTAAAACATATAACGCAAAACCGTCGACCATCGATAAGAAATGGGTAGTTATCGATGCAGAAGGTCAGCCTTTGGGCCGAATTGCGACCAAAATTGCGGTAATTCTTCGTGGCAAAAACAAGCCCGAGTTTACTCCGCATATGGATGCCGGTGATAATGTAATTGTGATCAATGCTGAGAAAGTAACCCTTTCTGGCAAGAAAATGACCGACAAGGAGTATTTTCGTCATACCGGTTACCCGGGTGGTGTTAAGATCACGACTCCTGAAGAGCTTCTAACGAAGCATCCAACCCGTCTGCTTACTATAGCAGTAAAGGGGATGTTGCCGAAGAACACTCTTGGTCGACAGTTACAACGCAACTTGCGCGTTTACGCAGGTCCCGTGCATCCGCACACAGCACAACAACCAGAAAACGTAACTCTCTGAAAACCTGATGGCACAGACAAACGCAATCGGTAGAAGAAAGACGTCTACTGCACGAGTATACCTCAAGCCTGGTAAAGGTGAAATCAAGATTAACAATCGCGAGTTCACAACATACTTCCCGCTACTTTCACATCAGAATATTGTGACGCAGCCATTAACTGTTACTGAAACAGATGGCAAGTTCGATATCGTTGTGACCGTTCGTGGTGGTGGTTTTACAGGTCAAGCTGGCGCTGTTCAGCTTGGAATTGCACGCGCTCTCGATGAAATCGACAGCGAATTGCACCATGGTAAACTCAAAAGTGTAGATCTTCTTACACGCGACGACCGAATGGTTGAGCGTAAGAAGTACGGACGTCCGAAAGCCCGTAAACGCTTCCAATTCTCGAAACGATAATATTTCGTTTCACACTCTGTTTTTATGTCTGCTGCCGTCTGGAATAGTATTATTCCAGACGTGCGTGCAACAGCGAAATGGGGATTCAATAAAATTCACATACATCGTGACGTGCTCGCCCGAGTGTTCTGGTAATTTCTCCGGAATGGGTGGTATGAACGATCGGTGTAGAGGAACAACTCAATTATTTACTGATTATTATGGCTCAAGCAGCATCTATCGAAGAATTGCTTAAGGCTGGCGCGCATTTTGGCCACCTTACCCGCCGTTGGAATCCGAAAATGAAGGAATTCATTTTCATGCAACGAAACGGCATTCACATCATCGACCTGAAAAAGACCCACGCGGCCCTGCAGGAAACCATCGACGCTATCGGAAAAGTAGCTCGCTCTGGTAAAAAAATCCTTTTTGTTGGTACTAAAAAGCAGGCTCAGGAAATTGTTAAGAACGAAGCTGCCCGTTGCGGTATGCCTTACGTTACTCACCGCTGGTTGGGAGGTATGCTCACCAACTTCTCTACCGTCCGCAAGTCTATTGCCCGTATGGAAGAGATCAACAAGATGCGTATCGACGGAACATACGATAACATCACCAAGAAAGAGCGTTTGATGCTCGATCGCGAGTATGAAAAACTCGAGAAAGTGATGGGTGGTATTTCCAACATGTCGCGCACTCCAGGTGCCATCTTTGTGGTTGATATCGTTAAAGAAAGTATCGCCATCAATGAAGCGATGAAACTGAATATCCCAATCTTTGCGATCGTAGATACCAATTGCGATCCGGATATCCCAGATTACATCATCCCGGCTAACGATGATGCAGCGAAAGCAATTCACCTCATTACTTCCAATATTGCTGATGCAGTTATTGAGGGAGCAGCTGAGCGTGAAGAATTTGAAGAAGAAAAAGCCGTTCTCGAAGCTATGGTGAATAAGTCGGCTGAGGCTTCCGGTGAAGCAGATGATGCTGACTCTCCGCGACGCAGACGTCGTAAAGGTGGAGCTCCTGCCGGTGGCGGTGGCGGTGGTGCTGCTAAAGGTGGCGCCCCACGCGGACCACGTAGAAGCGACTAAGTAATTCCCTTTAAAATCCGGCTTCTGGTTCTCCAGATAGCCGGTTTTTATATCTCCTAGTTTACACTCTAACATTATTTTTTTAGAATCATGAGTATTACAGCAGCTGACGTAAAAAAACTTCGTGAAATGACCGGCGCCGGAATGATGGATTGCAAGAAAGCTTTGGCTGAAGCCAATGGTGACTTCGAAGCAGCTGTCGAGTTCCTCCGCAAGAAAGGTCAGAAAGTATCTGAGCAACGCGCCGATCGCGAAGCTAATCAAGGTACTATCGTTACTATTATTTC
>JAIUMT010000364.1 GCA_022565415.1 Balneolales bacterium
AAATCCCAACGTACTAGTTTCCAGCCAATCCAGTCTACAGTATACCAAGGACTACCCTCTAACTGATTGTCTCCATCACGAAGCATGAATCGAATCCGGTTTGAGGTACCGTCACCAAATACAAACACTTCAAGCATCTGGTTTGCATTTACTCTGGTGTTGTTCTGGGCCGCACCAGGTGCAATATAATTACGGATTAGATGTGTAGCAGCACTTTCGTCCCAACTGTAGTTTAATGCCATAGATCCGGTACTTCCAGTTATCGGATTAACTATGACGGTTTCCTCATCACGCGAAGTTCCTTCGGTAACAATACCCGTTGTACTTCCACTCTGCTGAGGAACCCACCAGGAGGTAATACCCGAATTGAACGAGTCAATTACGTTGTATTCATACTCAAGGTTATTTGTTATAAACGTCAGCTCTGTAGGTGCTGTTGTCGCATTCCCACTCAGATCTTCAATTCCAGCATTAAGTGTCGCTACATACTCTGTGAAGCTGGCCATTTCGTCTTGAGGAAAGGCCTGAATTACGCTTCTGTCGCCAACAGAATAGTGTTTTACAATTACTGAAACCGGTGAACCTCCTGCTACAGGAACAAGTTCAATCGATTCATCATTAATACTTGCCGGATTCACTAACTCGTCTAAAGTAAACGATATGATGGATTTCCTATCAGCTGATTCGCTTCCAGCTGCTGGAGATACAGATACCACAACTGGCGGATCGACATCGATGTCGCGGGTAGTGAACGTTAATGTAAATACACCACCCTCAGACCCGTCTCCGTTTCCGTCGAACTTATGTCCGGACAAATCTTCGATTTCTGAGCCCAAGGTAATGGTATACTCAGTAAGGAAATCCATTTCAGGGGCTGAAATACGCAGGGTTCTGCCATTATTAATGAGTTGATGAGTAAAATCAACTTCTGGAGAAATGCTGATTTGTCCGTCTAAACTTGATGCTACTACCCGACGGCTTAACTCGATTTGAATCGGTTCTAATTGGTCGTAGTGGGTTGCACCGGCAATAGGATGGGTTTCGGTTACCGTTGGTGGAACATTCGATACGAGAGATACATCAACAAAAGTGAAGAAGTTACTTCTGAGTTGAGTATTTACAGTTTGAGGATAGTAACCTTCGGCCTCAACTGTCACGGTTTGTGAACTTCCAGGATCAAAACCTTCCAGGTAATAAAAGCCATTCGCTAATAAATCAGGATCGGAGGTGTACTTATTGAATAATGACTCAAATGTATCGGTGGTGTAAGACTGATCGCCAATGGTAATGGTTGCCCCATTTATGAGCTCACCGTTTTCTTGATTGGTGATATAGCCTGTTACAATGCCAACCGGTGGACGCTCTAATCCGTGATATTCCAGAATAGACCAGAACGCAGATTGTGCCTCCAGTTTTTTCCATTTCTGGTTTAGGTTACGCATTTGCTGCGTTGGATTGGTGTGGAACCCGGCTTCACTAAGTACAGAGGCCATATTTGTTAGACGGTTAACCGCTAACCAAGGTGACGTTCGGGATGTCGGAGCACCGTAGAATGGCGAATCGGCTCGTGAGCCTCGTCGTGCTATTCGCATACTGGCCGTTAGGTCAACATCCATAATGTCGCCCATCTTTTTCCCACCAGTTGGTGTTTTTTCTACACCCATGCCATTGGCACCCCATAACATCAACGTAGAGTTGACATGAGGCGCACCCGCATCACTGTGAATAGAGTAATAAAAATCGGCTCCGGTTTCATTGGCCATGACGGTACGTTGAGTTAAGCCAACGCTTTGCCCATCATTGGTCCGGGCCATGTGAACAGCACCAATATCGGTTTGCTCGAGAAGCATGTCGCGCAGGTACAAGCCAACACGAAGCACTTTCTCGGCTTCCGAGTAATTGTAAAGACCCATGTTTTCAGTCATGCTATGACCCGGATCAATGAAAATACTCCACTCAGATAAGCCGGTTACGGCGGGAGACTCAGTTTGCGCAAATGCAGAGGATGTAGAGAACATCACCATCAACAGTCCGGCAAACGATAATCGTTTTAAAAATGATTTCATAGTAACAAAGGATTTTGTGATGGTGTTATTCGGTTGCAACATCTATGTATAGAATGCTGCCACTGTCGATGTAATCGAAGTAGATTCGGTTTTGGTTGAAGTCCCAGTGTGGGTTACCTGGAATGGTATTCTCACTACTGAAGAGAACTACAGAATCGAGTCCATCTGCCGAAGCAGCAACGATTTCACCGGATGTGAATACATAGCCATCGTCTGTGTTTCTGGTGAAACTGATGTACTGGCTGTCTGGCGACCAGGTTGGTTTGTAACCAGGACCTAGGTCAGTGAGTGTCCCAGACTCGATTTCCAGGATATGCAGATTCCCACCATAAACTTCAAATGCAATTTTACTGCCATCTGGAGATGCGCTTGCATTCAAATAACTCACATCAGAGCCAAAAGGAGTGAATTCAGCCAGTGTGGATGAGGTTGGCGATGAAAAGAATAGTTTGTTTCCGTTTGCATGAGCTGTTGGTCTGAGATTGACCTCGGAAGGCAATGCGCGCGATAACTGAAACGAAATAGTTTGAACTTCTTCGGAGGTAGCCACCATCACATTTTGTTGGTTCGCTTCGAAAAATGGAACTGTAGGCATGTGAGCCTGGTACTCTGTGAGGTAGGTCGACTCATTTGAAATCAGGTCAAATGATTTGATAGCGTACGAACGTCTCTGGTTTTCACGCTGAGTAGATCGTGCTATAATCGTGCTGGCATCAGCAGACCATTTAAAACCAAAACCGATGTGATTTTCATCTGTGATCTGGCGAAGGTTGTCTCCGTTGGCATCCATGAGCCAAATGCCTGAAAAATTGCTCCCAGTGAGGGCAATAGTTCTGGAATCGGGGGATGGGATGGGGTTTTGTAGCGATAGCGTGATGTCGTCGTATAGCAGTACGGGTTCACCAACCGGTCGTAATTGAGCGGTTGCAGTGAGTACCGAAGCAGCCCAAATCAGACTTATCAGTAGCAAATGTTTCATAGCAGGTTATATATGTTTGTGAAAGCAAAAGATTT
>JAIUMT010000365.1 GCA_022565415.1 Balneolales bacterium
AAAAAACCAAGGCCCGACGGGGATCAACCCGCCGAGCCTTATTTCATCCAACCGAACGACACGGAGTCACTAGTTATGTCGTCGATTAAGGCCAATATAATGAATTCTACTATTCGATATAGAATAGTTTTATGATAAAATGGTCTTAAACTAATCGTGTAAGTGACCGATAACCCAAGGGTTACCTCTGTATTAAATTCTACGCTAAATCAAAATTTGAAACTGCAATACTAACAAATGCGATGGATCGTCGAATCCGCGGGTATGTTTCATCGAATAGCCTAACGTGACCTTCCTGCCCATGAATCCTTCTCCTTTCGCCGCGCTGAAACTGTATGTCGCCCCAACGGTAAACACCTGCGTGTGCGAAGACGGATTATCCTGATTTTCATTATAGTTTTCGTACATGGCCAAAACCTCGGTATCCTTGCGCAGCAAATAGGCTCCGGTTATCGCACCACCATAAAAGTTTTGCTGAAAATCGCCTCCGCCCGGAATAGAAACCTCATCGTAATGCACGCTCACGAAATCCAGCTTCACCCGAACCGGCTGGTCACCAGAAAAAACTCCCCAGTAGGCATGCGCCGAGCTCGACACAAATCCACGTCCGACACCGGGAGCCAGCGAACTTATCGTCAACGGATTCTTCGAACGATTCACCCCGACATACCCACCGATTTCACTATTATCAACCTGGGGCAGGAAATAACGCAACATCGTGCTGATTGCCATGCCCTTATCGGCCGTATTTCCGGTTATGCTGGCGTTGTTCACCTCGTTTCGGAAATTATTCTGATTGTAGCCGTTTGCCAGAAATACGCGATACTCAATCTGAGGGTTTCTGTACAGAATCTCGGCGCCATAATCGCGTGCATCGGCCCCGATTGTGTTTCGAGCCCAGACCGCGGCAATGCCGGGACGATCGACAATGTCGAATTCCGAATGCAATGTTATGGCCATCACCCGGGGATGCGCTCCCACGAACCGGCCAAATCGTAGCCAAGTACGTCTGTTAAGTTTATATTCACCCCGAAGATCGAGCACGGCAACACTGTTGCCAGAACCCTCCCACTGACTGAATATTCGAAAATCTTCGCCGATATTGGCATAGGTGCGAAACCGAAATCGGCGAATACCAAAGCCAAGTCGTTCGAGGTCGTCTCCAGAATTCGACTCATAGGCGTAGGTAAATCGTGGCTGAATGGTCATCCCAAGCCGCAACGAAAGATCTTGTCCGGCAACAGTAACATGAACGGGTTCAGTTTGGGCAACGGCCGGACCTGCCTTCAAACCGATAGAAATACAAATAACAGATAAGAATACTAGCGTGCGGATGTTCATGATAATAATATTGGTGTACGATGAAGGAATTGTGACGTACACACCAAATATCCCGCTTTTTCTATACGGATACCAGAGTACCCCACCATATGGATAGTTAATGATGGATGTTGAGCAAAATATGTTCAACATCGCCATATTGATACCAAAAAAAGTTCAGGCGCCGCCTATAAGCCGGATTTTGTACCCCGGTCGAAACCAGGGTGGCAATCATTTATCTAGCCATAACGTCGCCGTTATGGTCGAGCGACCCACCCGGCAGCATCGCGACGGACAACACATACTGCCTGCTTGATCTTGCACCCCGTGAGGTTTACCATGCACCCGAATGTCACCATCCGAGACGGTGAGCTCTTACCTCACCATTTCACCCTTACCTCGGTCGGAACCAAGGCGGTATCTTTTCTGTTGCACTAGCTGTATCCATTAGATGGACCCTTCCTGTTAGGAAGCACGGTGTCCGCAGGTGTCCGGACTTTCCTCTGAAGCATTCGCTCCAGCGATTACCCGGCGGCGCCTGAATATCAAATTTACGAAACATACTCGCCTCTTCTAAAGCCAATCTTACATTTCATTAGTGAAACAACCTCTAGAAAAGTTTATATTAACAATTAGGTAACACGAACAAGTCTTCTCATTTTGATCATCACATCACTCGAATACTCTTTTTATTTGCTGCTGATTACCGTTTTGGGTATTGGTTTCATCGTACTTACGCGAACAATAATGTTCACGAAAAAGTCGCGTATACCCCGGGAAGTTAGTGTAGATAATCTCGACGTTGACGGCGCAGTTAAGCGCCTTAGCCGTGCTATTCAATTCAAAACCATCTCCACGCAAAATCAACTGGGATTTAATGCGGATGAGTTTCTCAATCAGCACGCCTACCTCGAAGAAGCATTCCCGAACGTTCACAAACACCTCAAGAAAGAGGTCATCAACGAATATAGCCTTCTTTACACCTGGCAGGGAAACGACGACAACCTCAAGCCAGTCATGTTTACCAGTCATTTAGATGTTGTTCCTGTTGAGCCGGGCACCGAGGGCGATTGGGATTACCCTCCATTTTCCGGACACATAACCGACACATACATTTACGGGCGTGGCACAATGGACGTGCAATGCGGCGTGATGTCGATTTTAGAAGCTACCGAGTGGCTTTTGAAGAATGGATACCGTCCGGCGCGCACCATTTACCTCGGATTCGGTCATGATGAGGAAGTTGATGGCATCGAAGGCGCCATGAAAATCGGAGCGGTGCTCGAGGAAAGAGGCATCGAGCTGGATTATTTGCTTGATGAAGGACTTCCTATCGCGCATAACCTGCTTTCGGAATCGCAGGAGCCCGTTGCGCTGGTCGCGATTTCAGAAAAAGGCTACCTCAGCCTGGAGCTCTCGGTAGAATCTGAGGGCGGACATTCATCTGTGCCTCAGGGCGTGACGTCTATCGCTGTTTTGAGCAACGCGATTCACAAGCTGGAAGGGAATCCGATGCGCGGCAACCTGAACGGCATTATTCGTCATACGTTTGAAACCATGGCTCCGCGTTTACCCCTTGCGTACAGGTCGGCCATCGCCAATTTATGGTTATTCAGAAAGCTGTTTCAGAACAAGCTGTCGGCTGAACCTGCCACAAACGCGGCCCTTAGAACCACCACGGCCACAACCATTTTCGACTCCGGCATTAAAGAAAACCTGATTCCAACCCAGGCAAAAGCGGTAGTTAATTTCCGC
>JAIUMT010000366.1 GCA_022565415.1 Balneolales bacterium
ACTCGGAATACTTCGTCTCTGCTAATATTTAATTACTCGACCCGCTGCTCGGTTTACATCGCACGCAGTATGCCTAATTCAACGCCCCGAAGTTCGGCTAGACCACGTAACCGGCCGATAGCACTGTAACCCGGATTCGTTTTCTTCCCGAGATCGTCGAGCATTTTATGTCCGTGATCTGGTCTGAAAGGTATCGGTTTTTCGCGTTGCTGCTGCTCGTTAAGCAAGGCTAACAATACCGCATACATGTCGACATCCCCTTCGAGGTGATCGGCTTCGTGGAAGTTTCCATCTGCATCGCGTTTCGTGGCTCGAAGGTGCACAAAACCCACTCTTCCGGCGAGATTCTCGGCCATTGAAGCAAGGTCATTTTCTTCGATTACGCCAAAGGATCCGGTGCAAAAACACAGACCATTTGACTTATTCGGCACTTTAGAGAACAAATACTCGACGTCTTTCTGGGTACTTACCACGCGCGGTAATCCGAGCAGTCCAAATGGTGGGTCATCCGGGTGGATGGTCATCTGAATCCCAGATTCGTCGGCAATCGGACAAATCTCAGACAAGAAATAAACCAGGTTTTCACGGAGTTCTTTGTCGCCAACATCATGATAAGTGTCCAGAATATTCTGAAACGTTTCGAGGGTGTATGACTCTTCCGAGCCGGGCAATCCTGCAATGATGTTACGCTGAAGCTTTTCTTTGTCGGCGTCGGTTGCCTTAGACAGCCAGTTCTGGGCATTGGCAAGCTCCTTCTCCGAATAATCCTTCTCCGAACCCGGTCGTTTCAAAATGAGCGCATCAAATGCCACAAATGCTGCTTTTTCGAAGCGTAACGCGGTAGACCCATCAGGCATTTCATAATCGAGGTCTGTTCTGGTCCAGTCCAACACCGGCATGAAATTGTAACAAACGGTTTTGATTCCGGCTTTGCCAAGGTTTCGAAGCGATGTTTTGTAGTTTTCAATCCAAGTTTTGTAGTTGCCAGACCGTTTTTTGATGTCTTCGTGGACTGGCACACTTTCCACAACCGACCAAACGAGTCCGGCTTTCTCGATTTCAGCTTTGCGCTTGAGAATTTCTTCTGATGTCCAGATTTGACCATTTGAAATGTGGTGCAAAGCGCTGACAATACCCGTTGCCCCGGCCTGACGAATATCCGCCAATGATACAGGATCGTTAGGTCCGTACCAGCGCCATGTTTGCTCCAGACGCTTTTTCCCGTTATAAAAATCGTGATTTGACATGGTTTTGCTCCTTGATTTGGTTAAACGCCACTGAATGATGAGAAGCCGCCATCAACCGGTACAATAATTCCATGCACAAACGCCGATGATGGTGCTACAAGCCATTGAATCGTACTGATGAGGTCTTCTGGCTCGCCAAATTTCGCCATCGGAGTGTGATCGATAATCGTTTTTCCACGTGCGGTGAGGCTTCCGTCTTTCTCGTCAGTGAGCAAGAATCTGTTCTGATTCGTTAGCAGAAATCCCGGAGCGATAGCATTAACCCGAATCTTGGTAGAGTAATTTTGAGACATGTGAACAGCAAGCCACTGGGTGAAATTACTAACGGCCGCTTTTGCTGCAGAATAGGCCGCGATTTTGGTCAACGGAGTGAATGCATTCATCGACGAGATGTTGATGATATTGCCTTCTCCTCTGTCTGCGAAATGCTTTCCAAACACCTGACATGGCAGAAAAGTACCCATAAAATTCAGATTCAAAACCCAGTTAACGGCATCTTCTGGCAGGGCGAAGAAGCTTTTGTCTGGGCCGGTGGTTGCCTGAGGTTTATTGCCGCCGGCTCCGTTTATAAGAATATCTACATGACCGAACGCCTCGATCGCTTTGTCGGCTGCGGCCTGAATGCTACTTTTTTCGAGCACGTTGCACTTAACTCCGATACTTTCAATTCCTTTTGCCGAAAGTTCGTCACCAACGCGCTTAAGTCCTTCTTCGCCAATGTCGAGAAGCACAATTTTTGCTCCTTGCTCACCAAGAGCCGTTGCCATGGCAGCACATAGTACACCGCCTCCACCTGTAATGGCTACTACTTTACCTTTAATATCGAAGTTTTTAGCTAAACTCATAATGTGTTCCTTATTTGGACGTTAATTGCGCAAAAAGCGTGGTTTTCAACGTGCAGATTATTTTTCAAATGGACTAAGGTGTTTTCGGAAATGCTTGTAAAGGCAGTTTTCGTAAACGTTGATATTTTCGTTGAGGGTGTTCATAAACGCAGGATAATACACGCGGTCGCCGTTTTTGTCGGTCATGGTAAGTACCGATCCGAATGTGACATGAAATACTTGCCGCGCATTGTCGTCGTCGAGTAGTGATGGAAGCTGCTTATCTGTCAGGTCCGCCTCAGAAGGAAACTTCGCCAGCTCAGCCGAAATGTGATAGGTTTTACGGTCGGTTTCGAAACGCTCAGCCGCGAAAGTGATGATTTGACGAAACAGTTTCGGGTTGGTCATGGATATGGCCCGTAATGCCTCCAGATAACTCGTTCCGGCCGTTTTTACGTGAACGGTTCCGACATTCAACTCCCCAATCGCCGCATACACCTGAAATTTATCGCTTCCCGAATGCACGCTGATTTTATACTTCCCGTAGTTTCCGGCAATCGCCTGGTGAATGAGATATTCCTCTTTGAACGCGTTCAAATCACCTTTAAAATCGATTCCTTTTTCGAAATCTCCACAGAATCGCGGCGCAAGACTCACCAATTCGACCTTCATCCGCTGAAGTTCAGCAGCTATAACTAAATGCTCTTCGGGTGTGGTGGGATGTGGGGTTTCATCAACGGAAAGTTCTACTTCGCTGGGCTTATCGGCATGGGCAGTGCGCATATATTGGAACATATCGGATGTATGCAGCACCACGCGACCATATTTTACTGCGGCACAAAGAATATCTTTTTCGGAGGGTTTCAGCACAATGCCATGACCCAGATCGAAGGGTTTACCTATGAACCGGCTACGGAACGCCTCAGGCGAATCGTTCAGCTTGTCCCAAGGAAGTTCTTCGAATGCCTGTGCAAGCTCGGATTCATTC
>JAIUMT010000367.1 GCA_022565415.1 Balneolales bacterium
AAATCGTAATTGGGAAAAACTTTCCGGTGGTTTTGAATGTGGATGTCCACTCGGGCGACTCAATGCCAAATCGATATTGGTCAGCCAATCGGCGTCCTTGCAGAAATAAATTCACCTGACGACTATGCGCCAGCAACGCCTGAGCATCGGTTTGTCCGGAATATTCGGGCAAGCTATCGAGACTTCGAAGCGCATTGATGTTGGTTTCAAACGATCCGTCGTTGTTTGCCAGACCACTTTCTGCCAATATCAGCAACAGCTCCCGCTTCGAGACAACGGTGAAATCAGCATACTGAATCGCATCCGTAAATGTTGAAATAGCAGACGTTAACGTTGGCGAAACCGATTCGGTAATGGGGTCTTCGAGTGTGACAAAGTCAACCCGAGTGTTGTCGGATGTCGGACTAGCATAGGAATTGCTGATGCGTAACTCCCGCCGGGAATTTACATTGAAAGCCAGGGCGTTTCCGGGCGTTTGTGGGGTCACTTCCAGCTGCCAAGCCCAGTCTTCTTGTCCGATTAACTGCAATGCATCCCGGGCGTCGGCCGCGGCCAACTCACTGTGAACAAGTGGAGATCCGATGTCGAATCCACCTGCGTTTTGCCGCCGGAGCTCGGCGTTGAAATGTATCCGGGCACGCAAAGCCAGCAGATTCTTTCGCCAGCTCCCCGAAGATGCATCCAGATCCAGGGCCTTATTAACGTAGCCGATAGCGGTGTCGAACAGCTCTCCGATGTTCTCGGCCCCAACCGCCGGAGAGGCCTCGGTGCGATCCGATATCACGAAATCGTCGAAGGTTTCAGCTATGGTCGTGTACGAAATCGCGGCATACGCATAGGCCCTGATTAAAGGATCTGCGCTGGTTAACGTGCCGTTTTCCCGAAAACGCTCCAGCCTCAGCACAGCCTGATCGGCCGTCCATCGGGATTGCGATAAACTAGTGAACGCTTCGTCGATGAACTCGTTAGTGGGCGACGCGGTCCGACCCTGATTCAATTCCAGCCAGGCATCGCGGGTTCCGATCCACGTTAGTTCATCAGATGCCACCGAATAGGGCGCCAATACACTACCCAATGCCGATGTAAGTGTCGCCTCAGCGCCGTTCGCAATTGCCGGAGCAGCAGCCGGATTCTCCAAATCTTGCTCCACAAGACTGTTCGGATTATTCACATTCAGCACGTCGCAACCCAACAAAATGGCCGATAATCCGATGATTGTTGTTAGTAAAACGTGTGATTTCATGTTTTTGTAGTATGATGATTTCAAAATTAGACTCCTAGGGTGACGGTGAAAAATACTCTTCGAGGCAGGGGAAGATTCCAGGCATCGGTGCCTAGCAAGAAATTGCTGTCGACATTGTCTTCTATAGATCGACCCACGGCGTTCACTTCCGGATCTACGCCCGGGTAACGACTCCACAAATTCAAATTTCTTCCCGATAGCGTGAATCGAAGATCGCGCACACTATATTTGCTCAACACCGATGAAGGCACTGAATACGAAACGCTCAACTCTCTCCATCGAATGAAATCCGCTGGCTGAATTTTGTTGAGTCCGGCGAACGGGTCGAGCGAAAGCAGTTCGTTTATCCAAACTTCAGCTGCCTCAAGGCGAACCTCACCACTGTTCTGCGGAATGAAATTCGCATCCACCCCGCCGGTGATGTAGTCACGATTAACACGGGCTGCAATTGGGGTATTTCGGCCAATTCCAGCGCTGGTATGACGAAATGCATCGGTGAGGTTATTCACATAGAAATTGCCCGCACTGAATTCAAACAAGGTGTTCAACCGGAAATTCCGATATCGAACCGTGGTTCCAAACGAGCCTGTCCAGTCGGGAGTCGGCTTGCCCAAATAGTGATCGTACAGATCTCCGTTGCCATTTTCATCAGCTAACAATAAAAAGTTATTCAACACTTCGAGCTTGGCCGAATTCGGGTCCAGCTGTGACAAATATTCCAGCACCAATGCTCGTTCGGAAGGGGTTCCGGCTGCAACTCCGCTCGCATCCCGACCCAAAGCATTGAGTAAATCACGGCGATCGAATGGATAGAATCCGTCTTGAGTGGACAATAATTTCGCGCCAAAATGCGCTCCGGGGGCATACCCTTCGGTGACAAACTGCCGGTAACGCTGATAATTGCCACCTACTTTGATCGGAGCTGCTCCTCCGAGCGATGTAACCTGCTCCCACAAGTACGCCACGCTCCCGAACACATCCACCGAGAAATCACTCGCACTCACCACACGACTGTCGAAAGCGACCTCAAGTCCGCGCCCGCGCAACTCTCCGATATTGTCTAACTGCGGTCTGAGGAAGCCTCCGCTGGAGGGATAAGCGCGTTGAATGAGCGCATCTCTCACGGTTCGGTCCCAGTAGGTGGTCTCGAAAGTGAGGCGGTCGTTGAAAAATCCGATGTCGACTCCGAGTTCGTATTCGGTTGAAACTTCGGGACGTAAATCCGGATTGCCAAGGTTGAAGGGCGCAATTCCCGCACCAGTTGCCGAGTTGATGGCGGCGTAGGTGGTTAGGGCGTCGAACGTGCCTGGTTGCAGACCAGACTGACCAATCGCGGCCCGGAAACGTAGCGACGATAGCAATTCGTTCTGATTCCAGAATGCCGCGGATGTGGGCACCACCGAAAGACTGATTTTCGGATAAAAAACGCCGTTAAAATTGCTCCCGAAGGCACTATGCGCGTCGAATCGTCCGCCCGCTGTTACGAAGATGAAATCGTCATATCCCAGCTGTTCCTGGATGAAGAATCCGAGTTGGGTTTCTTCCAGATACGATTCGGTGATCGATTGGATGGCTGCTGCTCCGCCGACGTTCAGTCCCGGACCTGGGAAATCAACTCCGGTTCCGCTTCGAATCAGGTTTTGCTGATTGAATAACTGAACACCGCCGACAAGGGTCGATTCGAGTCGGTCGCTGAGTCGGTGCTGAAGCGTGGCTTTTGTTTCAAGCGTCAAATTGATGTTCGATCTGTCGGAGGTTCGCCGCGCTCCATCGGTCTCGGTGGAGGCATAATTGTTGATAT
>JAIUMT010000368.1 GCA_022565415.1 Balneolales bacterium
CTAGTTCTTCAACCCACCCCATCAATTTCACCATAACTTCACTTCGAAGTTCAGTTTCGTGCGACCACTACAAGCGAATGGTCGAAAAAGCGAAGGCTTTAATCCACGAAGGGGATACCTACGAAATCAACATATCGCATCAACTGCAAGGTGACTTCGATGGAAATCCGCTCAGTTTGTTCCACACCATGCGTCACCACGGACCCGTACCATTCGCCGCCTATCTCCAGATCGACGACCTAAGCGCCTGCTGCGCCTCACCAGAACGATTTCTAACCAAGAAGTCCCAAAAACTAATCAGCGATCCCATCAAAGGAACCCGTCCGCGCGGAATCAATCCAGAACTGGACGACATTATCGCCACCGTACTCCGAAACTCGGTAAAAGATCAGGCCGAAAACCTTATGATTGTCGATTTGGTGCGAAATGATTTCAGTCGCGTATGTCAGGCAGGAAGCGTAAAAGTGACCCAACTCTTCGACATTCAACGATTCGGTACAGTACATCAGATGGTTTCCCGGGTGGAGGGTGACCTATCAGAATCGGTCGCAACACAGCCAGAAGAAGCTATTGCGGCATGCTTTCCCATGGGATCCATGACGGGTGCCCCTAAGATCAGGTCCATGAAAATCATTGATGAGTTGGAAAACTACAAGCGAGGTCTTTACAGCGGAGCCATCGGATTTTTAACTCCGGAGGGAGATTTTAGCTTCAATGTGGTCATCAGAACAGCAATAATTCGCAACAAAAAGCTGTGGTATTCGACAGGTGGCGCCATCACAGCCGACTCCGACCCGCTATCCGAGTGGAATGAAACTTTGGTTAAGGCACGGGCGCTTCAAACTGAGATCATCAGCTGATTATAAACTCGTTTTTATGAATGATTCTGTCTCGGCATGGGTTTATTGAGTAGTAAATATTGGTCCACAGACACTCATTTTATTTTTTAGAACATGAATTTCGACATCACGTCAGTTAAAACAGTAGCCGATCTGCGCAAAACAGATTGGGAATCGGTTTCGGTAAAAGAAGAAATGCGCCGTAATTTGATTCGGAAAATCCAGTCAGGAGAATCCATTTTCCAGGGCATGGTCGGATATGACCGCACAGTCATTCCTCAAATTCAACATGCGTTATTATCTCGACATGATATGATTTTGCTCGGACTTCGGGGTCAGGGGAAGACCAGAATTCTGAGAATGCTGGTCGAATTTTTGGATCCATACATGCCAATCGTGGAAGGTTCTGAAATCAACGACGATCCGTATAACCCGATTTCGCGTTATGCACGGGAAATTGTTGCCAAGTATGATGGGAACACTCGAATTAGTTGGGTGGCTGCCAAAGACAGATATGTCGAAAAACTGGCCACGCCCGACACTACAGTCGCCGATTTAGTTGGAGATATTGATCCGATTAAAGCCGCAACACGCAAACTTGCACTATCCGACGAAGACGTAATTAATTTCGGACTCATTCCCAGAACGCATCGCGGAATTTTCGCCATAAACGAACTTCCCGATTTACAACCGCGCATTCAGGTTGCCCTGCTCAATATTATGCAAGAAAGAGACATTCAGATTCGGGGTTTCAGTGTGCGAATGCCTGTCGACGTGTGCATGGTGTTTTCAGCCAATCCCGAAGATTACACCAATCGTGGCAACATTATTACACCACTAAAAGACCGGATAGATTCGCAAATCATAACGCACTATCCGAAGTCGGTCGATGTGGGAATTCAGATTACGAATCAGGAAGCCCGAACCGAACGTGTTGATTCGCCAAAAGTTCACATCCCACACTTTGTGCGTGAGATTATAGAGCAGATTGCATTCGAAGCCCGGGACTCGGAATACATCGATCAGAAAAGTGGTGTTTCAACCCGAATGACTATCACGGCGATGGAAAATGCGGTTTCTGCGGCAGAACGCCGGGCGTTTCACAACAAAGAAGGCGAAACCTGCATTCGGATATACGATATTTTCTTCACGGTTCCGGCCTTAACGGGTAAGCTGGAGCTGGTTTATGAGGGGGAACAGGAGGGAGCCACGAGTGTAGCCAAGCATTTGATTGGAAAAGCGGTGGCGAAAGTATTCAAAAAGTACTTTCCGCATCCGAAGAAGAAAACGCGCTCTGGCAAAGAACCCGACACAACGTACAAAGAAATTCTAGACTGGTTTTCGTCAGGGAAAGGCGTATCATTGCCCGATTATCTTAGCAATGATGCATACCAAAAACGGCTTACTGAAGTGGCCGGACTCGAATCGTTAATCCAAAAACTGCACCCGACAGACGAGAATCTTGTTCGTTTGGCGATGATGGATTTGCTTCTTGAAGGACTTCATCAACAATCTCTGCTTAACAAAGACGATCTAGACGAAAACCGAACTTACACCGACTTGGTTGGTAGTATGCTCGGCTCGCTGGGATCTTTTGATGAGGAAGATCTTCAATAGTATTTCTGTTGCAATACGTTGGCAATCGACGTATATTTACAGTCTTGATCACGAATTTCAAATTGGTAAGGCATATTATGAAAAAAGGTATACATCCGGATTACAAAGAAATGACCGTCCAAATGAGCGACGGTACTACTTTTGAAACCCGTAGCACCATGAACGTTAAAGAAGGCTTATATAAAACTGAGGTTGATTCTCAAAATCACCCATTTTATATCGGTAGCGACAAAATGATTAATGCCGCCGGACGTGTTGACAAGTTCAACAAAAAATACGGTCGCAAGTAATAGTTCATTGCTGATTTTAAAGGGATATCGAATTTGTTTTCGATATCCCTTTTTTGTTTAAGAAATAGACTCAACTTGATTAGACAAACTACTTTGAGAAAGGGTCTCTGTTTTTGAGAGTCCGTTCTCTTAAGAGTGTTAATTCTATACAAAACGGTTTAGAGGCTTAAAAATCCTGCAAAATCTCCCGTCACCAAAGCAAAAGTTATGATGAATGTACTTCCTTTCACCGTAAATCCATTTCAGGAAAATTCCTATCTGGTTACGCAGAATAAGCGTGCCATCGTTATTGATCC
>JAIUMT010000369.1 GCA_022565415.1 Balneolales bacterium
GATTTATGCTAAAAAGGTTTAAAAAGGTAACAAAAACGGTTAGAATGACTCAGAAATCATACACATATATCAAACATAATTAAAATATAGTTGAAGGTCGATATTGATTATTAAAAAAGGTCGAAATATACATTTTCTGCTCAGTCAAATGCATCAATTATGGACCAACAAAGCGCTTTTTCGGGTGTTTTGCCAAACACAGCAAAATATGTATATAGGCGGGCAATAGGTGTAAGGCATATGGCCCAAAATGCATGCATCTTTAGTAAGCCTGAAAGGGCGGAACCGAAAAATAATCCAGGAGGAAAAAAATGAGCCTCATACGTTTAAAAAAGCCGCAAGCCGATGTACACGCCCGACACGATTTGTACATAAAGTTTGGAACCATCACAACATTACTCATTTTTATCGTAATGTTTCGAGTGAATTTTGATATTGACCGTGATGTGAGTTTTACTATTGCAGAGCAGGAAATCGTTGAAATTGAAGAGATAATTCAAACTGAACAAGTTGAATCGCCTCCCCCACCACCACGTCCACCCGTACCTGTCGAAGTTCCAAACGATGCCATCGTAGATGATGACATTTTGGATCTTGGGTTCGAACTAGACTTGGATGGTCCATTAGAAATGCCACCTCCACCACCACCTTCAGCTAACAGCAATGAAGAAGAAGAGCCTGAGATATTCGTTGTGGTTGAGCGAATGCCCGAGCTTATTGGTGGATTAGCACAACTTCAAAGTAAAATTGTATATCCTGAAATCGCCCGTCTGGCGGGTATTGAAGGAAGAGTAATGGTTCAGTTCGTAATCGACGAGCAAGGCCGGGTTCACGATCCTATAGTACTGCGCGGAATTGGCGGTGGGTGCGATGAAGCAGCTATTGCAGCCGTAAAAGAAGCCCGATTCACCCCGGGTATGCAACGTGGCGCACCGGTTAAAGTTCGCTACACCTTACCAGTAACATTCAGACTGAATCAAGCCAACTGATCTAACTAATCGCACAGCCTTGGAAAAGAATTTACTTCGTGTTCCTGGATAAACGGCAAAACTGTTCTCGAGAGAGTTAATTTACGGGAGAATCCAACGCCACTTGGGTTCTCCTGCTTTGTTTATGATATACCGTTTATTGGATATATGGTATCTTGACAGTGAACAAAGCACCTCCGGCATCACTTTCGCCTACTTCAATATCGCCACCGTTTTTCATGGCCAAATCCCGCGAAATCGACAACCCGAGCCCGAGTCCAAAATTCCCGCTACTATTTCGTGTGGTGAAGCTAGGTTTGAATATCTTTTCTCTGAGTTCTACAGGAACACCCGTACCATCATCGCCAATAGCTATATGAACGCACTTATCATCGGTTTTGGACGTAATTGTAATCTCCCCTTCATCCCGGATTGCGTCACAGGCATTAATCAGAATGTTGGTCCAAACCTGATTTAGTTCGGCTGAATCAACGTTAACTTTTGGCAGTTTTTCACTGATGTCAATTTTCAGCTTTATATTCTTTAAGCGGTTACCCAAAATTTGAATGGTGTCTAGTATGCCTTCTCGTAAATCGGTAGGCTCAATTTGAACCGTCTCGTGACGGCTGTAACGTTTCAAGCTTCTTACCAACCCGGAAATTCGCCCGGAGGTGAGTTTGATCCGGCGAAGGTGCATCCCGGCTTCCATATAGTCAAGGCATATACGAAGCTCTTTAAGATTAGACTGATGGTAGAACCCCCTAACGCGTTGAAGCCCTTCTTCGCCAAGTACTACTAGTTTACGTACTTCTGATGATTTCAGCTGATCAAACTCGTGCCGTAACGACGCTTCGTGCGCCCTACTTTCTTCGGTCTGAATTCGGTTTGAGGCTAGTCCCCATTTGAAGAATTGCTGCCTGATGATGTTCTCGCGGCTTACATCATTACTGAATAAGTCAGGCAACAGTGTGCTTAGATATTCTACTGCATTTTCAAGTGCAGCAGCAGGATTATTAATTTCATGGGCAACTCCCGCCACGAGCTGACCCAAAGTCGCCATTTTTTCCTGATGTACTAGTCGGTTATGGGCATGTTTCAACTCACGCAACGCCTCTGTGAGTCTGTTATGCTCCACATCAAGACGATGATTCACATTCTTGAGTTCAACATTTAGGTCAACAACCTGAGCGTAACGCTGCATCAAGTTCACAATCAACATTTGTCGACCCATAATTGCCAGGGTAAAATCTCCCGACAAAATACGTTCAACCTGCTGACGATTCAGCTTAAGGATTTCGGCTCTGCTATCGACTATTGCTGTAGTTAGGGCTTTGTTATTCGAAAAAAACGACATCACCCCGAACATCCCACCCGGATCAATTTGCGTAACAGGAACCAATCCGCCATTCTCGTCTGTTTTAAACAGACCAACTTCTCCGTTGAGCAACAGAAACAGGTGTTTCGATCTTTTCCCCTCATATAAAATAACTTCACCCTTTTCGGCAGTAAAAATCTCCGGTTCAAATAGTCCTTTCTGCTGCATTTCGAAAATAAACTCTTTGAGTGCAGCAACCGGATCGCTTTGCCACAGTTTAAAAAAACGTGCTTGCCGATACAGTGAATTTTCCATAAATAATGAGTTAAGAACAAAGAATGCGTACACCGGGAACTGAGATACGCATTATTATAAGTTTAAATACACGAGCCTAGGCTTACATATCGGTAAGTGTTTTCCGGTCGCGCATAGAGTTGCTGAGTTTCTCTGCGTCAAGTACAGCCATAAATGGCAATGGGTTCTCGACATACTGAGCCACATAGTCGGTTAAAAGATCTTTAACTACTTCTTGAAGACGGTTTGTTTTCCAGGGTTTCGACAGATAGAAATCGAGTCCGGCTTCGTTAACCGCCTTGATCGTATCATCATGTCCGGCCTGACCCGTTAAAAGCATCCGCTTAGCCTGGGCTGTTTCTGGAACATTGCTAAGTTCAATCAGGTAGTCAACACCAGAAGTTCCGGGCATCATATGGTCGCAGATAAACAATGCCGGATGTAAACCATCTTTGATGAGCA
>JAIUMT010000370.1 GCA_022565415.1 Balneolales bacterium
CGGTGCTCACATCGGGATTCGCATCCGAAGCCGATTTTGCTGCTTTTTCGGCATCTGCTCTTTTGAAACCCAACGATTCCAGGGCTGATATTGCTTCTTTTAGCGGACCAACCAGTGCCACCTCGCCAGAATCGCTCGGCGAGCTTCCGAATCCGGCATCAACCTTGTCGCGAAGCTCCAAAACGAGTCTTTCCGCAGTTTTCTTGCCGATTCCAGGGGTCCGGGCTAACATCACCGCATCCTGATGAGCGATACTTGCAACGATATCTCGTGCCGGCATACCACTGAGCATGGTCAACGCCAGCCTAGGTCCAACCCCTTTTACCGTTATCAGTAGCTCAAACAACGACTTTTCGGTGAGATCCAGGAAACCGAATAATCGTTGCTCGGTTTCGGTAATGTGGTGATAGGTGAAAATGCGGCACTCAGATCCTGTTTTCGGTAGCGATGCAAATGTTTGAGTGCTGATTCCCGCCTCGTAACCAACGCCAGATACATCAATCAGCACCTTATTGGGTTGTTTATCGGCAATAATTCCGTGCAAAAAGGCAATCATGTGTGTCTGAGGTTAATTTTGGTCGGTTACCGAGGTTATTTCTTAATTCTATCCGGATTTTGATTCACGAATGATGTCCAGTCGTTTTTGGCGTTATTCTGATGACTTTTTTTCGACGTTTGGAGCGTACTTTTGTGCACCTGACTGTCTCTCGTTAAGTGACACCAGGCAACAGCTAGGGCGTCAGTAGCATCGGCCGAGAAGGTTTGGCCTTTTAATCCGAGTATCTTATCCAACATGTAAGCAACCTGATCTTTGTTGGCATTTCCATTCCCCGTTATGGCTTTCTTTACCATCTTCGGATAGTACTCGTCGATGGGGAGTCCGGAGTTTACAGCTGCTAGAATCGCCGCGGCCTGAGCTCTTCCGAGCTTGAGCAACGCCAACGGATCTTTGCCATACAACGGGGTTTCAATAGCACACCCATCCGGCTGAAACTCTTCAATTACGTTGTTGATTTCGCTGTAAATGATGCGCAGGCGCTCTACGTGCGAATCGAACTTTCCGACATTAATAACCGAGCAATAAAGCGTTTCATAGCGGTTTCCATCCTGACGCAGAACAGCCACGCCGGTGTTCCGCGAGCCAGGATCGATACCTAAAACAGTTTTTGCCATGCGGTTGGTTGAATTAACTCAATCCGTCGTCTTTGCTGTAGAGCTTTGCTAAATCGGCGATGAGTTCTTCGCTAATGCCGTTGGATGAGAATCCGCCGTCGTGGAATAGATTCTGCATGGTTACCATTCGGGTGTAGTCTGAGAACATCGATACGCAGTAGTCGGCGCAGTCGTCGGCTGATGGATTTCCAAGAGGAGAAAGTTTTTCAGCGAAAAGGTACATTCCGTCGAAACCCTTGATTCCAGCTCCAGCGGAGGTCATGGTTGGTCCTTGAGAGATGGTGTTGACGCGTATCTTCCTGGCACCGAGTCGGCTACCATAGTTTCGCGAGATACTTTCGAGCAATGCTTTCGCATCGTTCATGTCGCTGTATTTCGAGAAAATCCGCTGTGCACCGATATAGGTAAGAGCAACCACACTACCGCCATCATTCACAATATCATGCTTTTCTGTAGCGTAATGCAGAACTTTATGAAGTGAAATGGCAGAAATATCGAGTGACTGCTGGAAATATCGGTAATCTAGATCGGTGTATGGCTTATTCTTGCGAATATTTGGCGACATGCCGATAGCGTGCAAAATGAAGTCGATTTTACCAAACCTCTCTTTAACGTCGAGTATCAATTTTTCGACATCTTCTTCGCTAGAGACATCACAAGGTAGAATCGGCGCGCCTGTTTCTTCTGATAGTGCATTGAGTTGACCAAGTCGCAGGGCGATTGGTGCATTCGATAGTGCAAACTCAGCCCCTTCACGATGACATGCCAACGCCACGCGCCATGCAATGCTCCGCTCGTCGAGGGCACCGAAGATAATGCCTTTCTTGCCTTTAAGTAGGCCATTTCCTTGTGAAGAACTCATAAATATACTCCTGGTTAAATTCCCGATTTTAAATCGTTTCGATATGAAAAATGCTTAATGTGCAAGAATACCGATACTTACGGAATAAATCTACATTTATCAGGGGCTATGTGTCTGAGGGTAAATTGAATGTTGATAAGTGGGCGATTTCTCCCTATTTTTACAGACTTTGCATTCAAATTTTAATCTATAAATAAACCCGATCATGTTTGACGATTTATCCGGCAAGCTTGGATCCGTATTTAAGTCGCTTTCAGGGCAAGCATCTATCACCGAGGTCAACATTGCGGAGACCATTCGGGAGATTCGTCGTGCCTTGCTCGATGCCGATGTTAATTACGAGGTCGCACGTGAGTTTACGCGTAAGATAAAACTTGAAGCGGACGGCTCGGGCGTGTTAACAAGCGTCTCCCCCGGACAGCAATTCACCAAAATCGTGTATGATGCACTGATTTTTACTCTCGGTGGCTCAAAAGACGAGATTCGCTTTGCCAATGTTCCCCCAACGGTGATTTTAATTGCAGGACTTCAGGGTTCTGGTAAAACCACATTTGCAGGAAAGTTGGCCAAGTTTCTGAAAGACAAGAAACACAATCCGATGCTTGCTGCTGCGGATGTGTATCGTCCGGCCGCCATCGACCAGCTAAAATCTCTGGCATCTCAGATTGACGTTCCGGTTTACTCGATTCCTGAAAAAGACGCCCTGCGCGTAGCTAAAGAAGCGCTGAACGAAGCTCGTAAGCAAGCCTGCGACGTTCTTATTGTTGATACCGCGGGACGTTTGCACGTAGATTCCGAAATGATGGATGAGGTTGCTGCCATCAAAGCCGCAATCAAACCAAATGAAACCTTGTTTGTGGTCGATGCCATGACGGGTCAGGATGCGGTGAACACAGCCCGGGAATTCAACACCCGAATCGACTTTGATGGTGTTGTTCTTACCAAAATGGATGGTGATACGCGCGGTGGAGCGGCATTGTCGATTAAGCATGTGGTTGAGAAGC
>JAIUMT010000371.1 GCA_022565415.1 Balneolales bacterium
ATTGCACCGGTAATATGTCCGTCTTCGAAAGATGCAAAAGCCAACTGACCTGGCAAAATTGTGATATCGTCTGGGCTAAAAATCCGCATTGACCAACCCAGCACACCATCAATGATGATTATTTCAGGTTTGGACATTAGATCGTCTTTTAGTTCCTGGATTGGATCTTGAAGTCCGGCGGCTTGCAACACGCGTATTTCCCATCTGGCAAGCATGATGTCGTTATCAGATTGTGCGTTAGCAGTTTGAGTACTCGGATCACTTTGAGTGCGCGTCGCATCAAGTCTTCGTTCGGCATCGGTTAAGACCGAATCAATTTGAATTAGTTGTTCATTTTGAGCTTCTACCCAACCATCCATTTCGCTTAAGTCGCTTCGCATCGAGTACAAACTGAATCCTAGAAACAGGACGATTACGAACCATACTATACGTTCAATCATTGTAACATTCATAATTGTGAAAATGGGTTAATTTAAAGCGCAGAAACGTCTTTTGTCTTATATTCTTAAAACTAAATCTATGAATTAAATCGCACGAATTTTGAAGTATTTATCTGTTTTTACACTTTTGATAGTAGGGTTGATGCTGATGTCTCCTGCATCTTGCGCCGATGGAATCCACGACTCCCGTATACCTGAAATTGAGTCTGCTTTGGAGAACATCCGACTAGATCATGTACCTGATCGAAGAATTGCTGTTTTTAGTGTTGAACGTGATGAGGACAAACGAAGTCTTCTTCGTGTTGAAACCGATAATGCAATGGCAGCCAGAGCCGTACAAGACTTGCTTGATAAAACTCCAGCCTGGAAACAGAATGTTGAAATCGTTCCTCTACCACATGCAGACCTTGGTGATAATACACGTGCTGTAGTTCGGGTCAGTGTTGCAAATATGCGCAGAACACCGCGACATCAAGCGGAATTGATTGATCAGGCAATTATGGGTACTCCTTTAAAAGTTCTGAAGCAACAGCGGGGTTGGTATTATATACAAACGCCATGGGACTACCTCGGTTGGGTTACTTCGGGCTCTCTTACTATACTAGCTGAAGATGAATTGGCAAGCTCATGGACAGACACTAACCTTGCTTACATCAATGCAGTAGATACTCAGATATTTAATGGAACTTCATCTACATCGGGTGTAGTTACCGATATTACGCTCGGTGGCACAGTTAAGCGCTTGGGTCAGTCTGGCAGCTACTCTCGGGTGGCTCTTCCCGACGGACGTGAAGGTTATGTAAGTACACGATATCTGACAGACCTGCCTCAGATAGATAATTCTACCAGTCCGGATCCATCCAACATCGTTGCAACTGCTCAACGATTTCATGGCTTGCCATACCTTTGGGGCGGAAATTCTGGCAAGGCATTCGACTGTTCCGGATTTACCAACACCGTATTTCGCCATAACGGCTATATGTTACCTCGTGATGCGAATATGCAGGTCGAAATGGGCGAAGAGGTTGCCTACGACGATACGTTTGAATCTTTACGAGAAGGCGATCTTATATTCTTCGGCAATAATGGTCGTATTTTCCACGTCGGAATATCACTAGGTGGTGCCCGTTATATTCATGCCTCAAGCTACGTTATGATTAACAGTTTAAGTTCGGATGATGCCGATTTCAGCGAATATCATCGAAATAGACTAGCTTCTGTTCGTCGAATCTAACGTGTTTTAATCGGGCTCGAAACTAATTTCGAGCTCCGATGTCATTCGGCTGCGAACAGGTAAACGAGGATTAACGAATACAGCAGCCGGACTACGAAACGGACTTATACTTCCACTAAACCAGTTCCCATCCTCGTTTACATCTTCAAAAACAACAAGGTGATAGTTTCCGGCAACTATATTTTGGACAGTTATTTCATTTGTGAAGTTTAGTGATCTCACCTTCTTTCTCTGGTTGTCGAATAGCTCCAATACCATCAGAGACCCTATTTTGGATGAATCTGCAATCGTAATACTAAGATCACCGAGGTCTGTCTCTCCAATAAATCGCGTCGTGATATCTACCATTCTCTGAGTTTCCGGATTCCAGGTCTTAATTTCATACGAATCAGATTCGCTCCATCGGGTTATAGGCTGAATTTGCAACAAATTATACCAGGTAGATACATCAACAGTCGATCGATCGATACTTCGGTTTTTGTAAATTTGCAAAGAATCGGCTATTCCAGTTCCATCCAAAACCCCATTATACACCAGAATAATCGGTTCATCGGTGCGGATTCCCTGCTCTGTATGGTGCCTCTTAAAACGGACAAAAGTAGTATCGCTTTCGGATGACCCTTCAAAAGAACTTGACAGGGTTCTAACCAGATTTCCATTCATATCGGTTAAGCCGTTTAAGTCGATCCGATAGGTACTCTCATCTTCCATGGGTTCATCAATATGGAAAAACGCAATATTCGAGTCATTCTTTTCGGTGTATAACAATGCTGCCTCACTCACAGAGTCTGTGGAGTCATTAATAATATTGATCGTTATTTGAGGTGCATACACGATATCTCTGGAGAATCTTAGGCGTAATCGCTGAGAGCTTAACTGTCCGACTGCTTCTAATCGTGCAGCTAGTGTATCTCGTCTGGCATACCAGATTGTACCTAAATCCAGAGGTTCATCATCGGTCAACGTAAAATCCGCTACGTTGTACGGTTGGGCATACTCTCTTTGTGGATCCCATTTTCTATTGCGATTGATATCTTCAAGTACAATAGCTGAGTAAGTTCCAGCACTGAGGTATCTGAAATTAACCGTACCAGAAGTGTCAGGAAATCCGACATAGCGGGCCGGATCAGACAAACTGAGGGAATCACGGTATAATAACACGGAAACATTCTCCGTGCTTATGCCTGGTCTGAGTGGTCGAACTTTTAATGAAATTTCACCCTTATCAATAACGGATCCGGTTGAAACAGCTAACGAAATCGGGCTTCCCAGCGGATTGTTTCGGGTATCTCTAAGATCGGTGCTTAATTGGAAAATTACAGTGGTATTTTCAGGAAGTGGTTCGAGAAGCGA
>JAIUMT010000372.1 GCA_022565415.1 Balneolales bacterium
CCCGGCGAAATGAGCAATTTCTGTTTCCGAATGCATCCATCAGTTATAACAAGCGTGCGTTTTTGCTGAACACGTCGTACGCGGGAGAGCGAACTCAATTTAACATTCGCGAGAATCAAGAAGTGTACGACCGTGTCGCCGATTCGTATGTTCGATCTGAGCAATCGTTGCTTCAATCGGGTAACTCCCATCGATTCACCGGAACCCTGCGCTATCAGGCCAGTGAGTCTGCCGCGGTTGAGGTTTATGGCTGGTTCAGTGCGTACGGACAGGCTCATAACGGCGATGCGAGAATCCAGAATAATGCCGGTGATTGGCATTTTAGTCCGCGAGAAGAGTCAGACAGAAACCAAGCTGGTCTACTATCAACGAGCTTCCGATATTCAACCGAAAACCATGTTGTTTCAACCGAATATTCACATTCTGAAATGCATGCGACATCGAAGATTGATTTCCCGGGCCTTGATTTAGCGAGTAGTATTAGTCCGAGTGTGCGTACACGAATGGCGAAGCTTGATGTCGAATCTACACTAGAATCCATGGTCCGTTTACAGTATGGTTTGAGCGGAAATCATCTTGAACGAAGTTTTTCGGAGGAAAATTCAGAGATGATTTGGGCCGGATATGTTGCGGCATCGCACCGTCACGACCGAAATGAGTTTCAGGGTGGCATTCGCACCGAATATCATAGTGTATTCGGATGGTATTTCTTGCCATCAATGGTGTGGCATCACCGGCTTTCCGACCAGCGAGCATCAGTCCGAGCCGCGTATCGGTCTTCAGTAGTTCAGCCTCATATATATCAGCGTTTGGGTGAGCAAATGTGGGACGATCCGCTGAATTTCGCAGGTGGAAACCCTGATTTGAAAGCATCTCTGCATCGTACTGTACAGCTCGATTTATCGGGGAATATGGGCTCGACAATGATGTCGCTTCAATACAAATTTCGCTACGAAGGGGAATCCTTGCAACGGCGAATCAGTGCCGCACCTCACGAAGGAATTCAAACTAATTGGTATAATGCGAAATATGCGTGGAATCACGGATTGCGTTTAAGTGGTATGATGGCTTTTTCGCCCAAGTTAGGGCTCCAATTTTGGGCAGAACCGGGGCAGGCCGGATTTGAGGATGGGAATTCTTGGTATTTTGCCGGAGGGGGAAGTGCTTACTGGCAAGTAGTTGAACCATTAACGATCGCTTTTATGCTGAACCACGAAGGCAGCCGGATTGGCTCAGAGCGGACACATTACAGCGGTACCTTGTATTTCATCAACGCAACGGTGCGTCCACGCGAGGGCGTGTCGTTTGCGGCAGTATCTGGGATTCCCTTCGCTCGTTCCTTTGTGTATGATGGATTCCGTGCTACAACATCAGAAATGGATGTGCGCTCTGAAGGACAAATTCTGATGTCGTCTGTGCCGATTTGGTTTACACTTACAATCGATGTGAATCGCGGATCAAATTCGATTGCTCGAAGGGCTTCTGCACGAGATAATCCTGAAGTTGTTCGCAGAAACAAAAAGGGGTTTTAATAGTCTTCTGATGATGTCGACTATGTAGAAATCTCTTAAAACTTAAAAAAGGTGCTTCGGAATACGTCCAAGTACCTTTTTGTTTGGTCAACATCGTTCTACTGATGGCTAGCCTTGCGGACTTCATTTCCACTTATAAACTGCAAGACTACGTCAAGAGATAGCTCAGTTGGCGCACGAAATGCACTTCATTTCCACTTATAAACTGTAAGACACCAACTATTTTATCAACATCATTTTTTGCTGAAGTACAATTCCGTCGTGTTGCAATTGGTAAATATAAACTCCAGAGGCCAACGACGATCCATCAAACGGAACCGTATGACTTCCGGCCGATAACAATCCGTCTACCAAACTGGCCACCCGTCGACCTAGAATATCATACACGGCAAGGCTGGTTCGACGATCCGATTGAGCAATTTCAAACCGGATATTCGTTGTCGGATTAAACGGATTCGGATAATTCTGATGGAGTTTTACCTGCAAGGGAGTATCCACTTCTTCGTGTACTGAAGTCGACGATGAATCTCCACCGTACGTCAAGCGAATTCCGCCAGTGCGCAAAACACCATTCATCGCCCCGGTTTCCGGATAATCAACCATCACCGAAATTTCTCCCGCTATATCAACCGGATAAACCCCGACCGGTGCCCAACTTCCGCTCCCAATATTTTGGTCAATTATCGATTCACCCAAAACTTTGTCAGCCCGAAATGCCCGGTATCGCGCATTCTCAACCGCATTCTCGGTAAATGGAAGTAGAATTTCCACTTCGGCGAGTCCGGCCTCGACATGACCTAAATCGTATGTTGCGCTGGCATTATTGGCCGCTGTGTACCGACTGAATGTTCCCCAGGCACTGGAATTGCTGGTGTGCCACGTGCCCGATTCTGAATACTCATCCGACTCGAGGTCTACAATCTTCTCTTTCCGATTCGCGCCCAACTCTTCGATTTGAACGGCATCAGCCCGAAGAACTCGTCCTGGCTGATCTACATCCACCATCGAGACTGTGATTTCCAGATTGTCGCCGGAATAGGCATCCAGCGATCCCAGCCATTTCCAGGCAGACCGATCCACATTTTGATTGATAACCCGGCTAAGCACCGAATTTCCATTGATTTCCACCTCATACAACGCACGCAGCGCACTATTTGTGGCTCCAGGCACGATAAAGGATAACGCATATCGAGACGTCTCCGGAATGGTCAGCTGGTAAGTAGCCGTTGCTTCTTTGTTGGCTTCCGAAATGCTAATCCAGCGACTACTCGTGCCATACGCGTGAGCGACGCTGTAATTCCAGCTTCCGTTTTCGTGGTAATTTGTTTCGTCGCTGTTATCGACAATCTGAAACGGCCTCTTGCCGTACGCTTCTACCGGAATGGTAAAAACTGGATTCGCCGGATCGGTAGTTTCGACAATGAGTGTATCGCGAAGAATGCCATATCCGCCTGATGTGAATTCGAATGTTAGTTCGGAGGTAGATCG
>JAIUMT010000373.1 GCA_022565415.1 Balneolales bacterium
GCCATCACAGCGCTGGCGGGGTTTGTTCCGTGAGCCGACGATGGAATGATGGCAACGTTTCGGTGAGAATCCCCGCGGGACAAATGATAGCCTCGAATCGTCATAAGTCCGGCGAATTCGCCCTGAGCCCCGGAGTTGGGTTGCAGCGAAACCGCATCAAAGCCCGTGATTTCGCAAAGCATTTCCGAAAGCTCATCGTGCATTTGCTTGTAGCCCAAAGCCTGATTGGCGGGCACAAACGGGTGCAATCCGCCGAATTCTGGCCAAGTAACCGGAATCATCTCCGCAGTTGCGTTCAGTTTCATGGTACACGATCCCAGCGAAATCATCGAATGCACCAGCGAAAGATCTTTGTTTTCGAGACGTTTCAGATAGCGCAACATCTCGTGCTCGCTATGAAACTGATTAAAATGAGGATGACTGAGGTAATCCATTTCTCTCCAAAGGTCGGCCGGATATGCCAACTCGACCCGAAGTTTCCGAATGTCATCAGCAGAAGGGGCTTCTTTTCCAAGCGCTTTGGCGAACACACCCAAAACATCGGCCACATCATGCACATACTTGCCCTCATCAAACGAAATACCAATCTCGGTTTCGCGGATGTACCTGAAATTTAGTCCGGCTTTTAGCGCTAATTCACGCACTTTTCCCCGCACGGAGGCATCGTTCACATCCAAATGAAGGGTGTCGAACCAAATCTGATTCTGCACCTGAACCCCAAGTTTTCCAAGTTCATAAGCAAGCACCGTTGTAAGCGCATAAACGCGTTCTCCGATTTGTCGGAGGCCTTTTGGTCCGTGATAAACTGCATATGCACCGGCCATGACCGCCAATAAAACCTGCGCTGTACAGATGTTTGAGGTGGCTTTTTCGCGGCGAATGTGTTGCTCTCGGGTTTGTAGGGCCATTCGGTAAGCGGGAGCACCCGTATCGTCGATCGAAACTCCGATTATTCGTCCCGGAATGTTGCGTTTGAAGTCTTCGCGGGTTGCGAAAAATGCTGCATGAGGTCCGCCATAGCCCATCGGCACACCAAATCGCTGGGAAGTACCAACCACGACATCGGCGCCCATCGATCCGGGCGATCGCAACACGGTAAGTGCAAGCAAATCTGCAGCTACGGTTACAAAAACATTATGCGCGTGCGCTTCGCTTATAAGTGGCTCGATGTTTCGAATATTTCCGAACGTATCGGGGTATTGAATCAACATTCCGAAAAGACTTTCATCTGTTACGTCAACATCATCCGGACTTCCAATTATCAACTCAATTCCAATCGGTATAGCGCGCGTTTTTAAAACCTCAATCGTCTGCGGATGCGTATTTTCTGAAACAAAAAAACGTGTAGCTCTGCGCTTACTTCCTTTTTTCACAGCAAATAACATGGCCATGGCTTCGGCTGCAGCCGTGCCTTCATCAAGCAGAGATGCATTGGCTATTTCCATACCGGTCAGGTCCATTATCATGGTCTGGAAATTGATCAACATTTCCAGTCTTCCCTGGGCGATTTCAGCCTGATATGGAGTATAAGCCGTGTACCAACCCGGATTCTCAAGAATATTTCGCTGAATAACCGCTGGAGTTATCGTGTCGTAATACCCCATTCCAATAAACGACCGATTCAGCACATTCTTCCTAGCCAAATCCCGAAATTCACGTAAAAATCGGTGTTCGTTAACTGGCTCCGGAAGATTAAGACTGTTCTTAAGTCTGATGTCGGCTGGAATTGTTTCATCTATGAGTTGGTCGAGCGAATCGACCCCAATAAATGAGAGCATTTCAGATTGCTGTTCAGGGGTCGGACTTGAATGGCGATGTGAGAAAACGTCGCGTGAGTCGAGATCAATACTCATTTGGGTAAATAGTATCTTAGAATTGGATGTTTAAATACTTTTCTGCGGGCCTGAGGGAGCTTGATATGGCAATTTTCATACCTGAATAACACTACTAAGTTACCAATAATTCACATGTGAATACACTTTGAGAAGTTCCTATTCATACATAGTTTAAATTCAGTCTAGATATTGCGAATACCATAAGATTAAAGTAGTTTGACGGTTGGTTTCCGGTTTAAAAAAGTCAATACTGCATATTTTAACCATATCGACATTACAGAGTCATCTTGTTACTGGACTTTTCGAATGGAATATCAAACCATATGAGAAACTCGTTTATCATCAATTAATGAATGAATTAGCGCGAACCTGTGTTTGCTTTTTTACCGAACATATTTTCTGTTAGTCAGTTCGCTTGAATCAAAAAAACATTATGTCTACATCCGATATACTCTCTACTCTGAAAGAATGCGCTAAAGACGCAGAAAGTTTACAAAGACTCGAAGAACTCGTAAGCGAGCTTTCGCGCAAGGCATCTAGCCTCGAACTACTCGAAGCGGCCATCCGCAACGACTACGATTCCATTCTTATTACTGAAATGAGTTTAGAAAGCCCCGGTCCGCGTATTGTTTACGTGAACGATGGGTTCACAAAAATGACTGGTTACAAGCGGGAGGAAGCTGTTGGACAAACCCCACGTATTCTTCAAGGCCCCAAAACTGATCGCGCTGTACTCGATAAATTGAAACATTCGTTGCTAAACGGTCGTGCTTTTTTTGGTCAGACTATCAACTACCGCAAAGACGGAACTGAATTTGTAAACCAGTGGGACATCCACCCTCTTCTCGATTCAGCTGGAAATATCACACATTGGGTTTCTTATCAGCACGACATCACCGAACGCAAACGAGCAGAGCTCAGCGTTCTCAACACAAATGCTGAAATTGACGAACTTTACGAAGATTCCAAGCGAACTAGTGTAGACCTGACTCAAGATGGCACAATATCGAGCGGAAATAAGGCTTTTCGTGAGCTAATCGGTTACCACAAAGACGAAATCAAGGATTTACATATTTGGGATGTAATGCCTCATAAATTCGGAAATTCATTAAAGTCTCAGTTTAGCCGGCTTTGGTCCGAAGAGTTCTCCCAAAACAAGACCTACCGAATTATGCTCCGCCACAA
>JAIUMT010000374.1 GCA_022565415.1 Balneolales bacterium
GTGGGGTTCCGGTTATCAGTTCTGATGTGGGCGGACTTCCAGAACTAAATCGTGATGGAGAAACTGGGTTTGTGTGCAAGTTGGGTGATGTTCAGGGAATGGCCGATCGCGCCGTTGCGATGTTTTCTGATCCCGAGTTGCATAAGCGCATGCAGGATGGTGCTCGTCGCCGTGCCGAAGATTTTGAGCAGGATCGTGTGGTAGCTTTGTATGAAGACTACTACATAACTGTGATGGATAAACTAAAGAAATCGATTGGGGTCTGAGGGTGGCGAAATAAAACGGTATGGTTGCGCCCAAACACGATATAAGCAAATAAAATTGCGCTGATTGATATTTCTATTTATTCATGATTTTTTTTGAGTACCTCAAAGCGCGTTAATTCGGCTAAATAGCTTAGTCTTGTACACATCCGCCCGAAAAATCCCCGTTTTTCTTGTCTTTTTATTTTTCACTTAGACGGCCGTACTCTATATTCATCCGAACGGGATTATAGTGTAGTCTATCATCCAACGGGAACGGGTAATTATGAAATAAGAGGCAGGAGTCGCGCATGTCTTCAAGTAAGTTAATTAATAACTTCTCTATAGGTATTGAGGAAGAATATTTGATTGTTGACCCTAAAACGGGTGAACTCAGCTCTGCTATTGAGAATATTTTGAGCGAGGGAAACGACAAACTTGGGAATAATATTACCACGGAGATGCTTCAATGTCAGATTGAGGTTGCTACACCGATAGCTCACTCAATTCAGGAAGCGCGTCAGCAAATAATTCATGCCCGGAAAACGGTTCACGAAATTGTAAGTAGTCATGGGTTGGCGATTATCGCCGCGGGCACACATCCGTTCTCGAAATGGGCGAATCAGAACATAACGGAGCGAACCCGATACCTCGGTTTGGTGACGGAGAATAAAGTTTTAGCCCGACAGTTGCTGATTTGTGGCATGCACATGCATATTGGAATTGATGATGATGAACTCCGGATTGATATGATGAATCAGCTGAGTTATTTTTGTCCGCATTTGTTGGCGTTGTCGGCTAGTTCGCCGTTTTGGGATGGGTACGATACTGGACTCCAATCATATCGTTCGGTGGTTTTTGAAGCCTTGCCTAGAACGGGGATTCCTCCTCAGCTACGATCTTGGGGCGATTATATGGAATACATAGATGTTGCGATCAGTACCAATTGCTTCGATGAGCCCACGAAAATCCGCTGGGATTTGCGTCCGTCGCCGAAATATCCCACGCTCGAATACCGTATTTGTGATGTTTGCACCAAGGTCGATGAGGCCATTGCGATTTGTGCATTGAAGGTGGCGTTGGTGGCCAAATTGCTCAAATTGCGACGGAATAATATGTCGTGGCGGGTGTATCGCAAAGAATTGATTCAGGAAAACAAGTGGCGCGCGGTGCGTTACGGACTCAACGGCAAATTGCTTGATTTAGGTCGCCGGCGCGAGGTTGATGCCAAAAAACTCATTTTTGAGTTGCTCACGTTTGTGGATGATGTTCTTGATGAAGTGGGCATCCGCGACGAGGTGATGTATATCCATAATATCGTAACGGAAGGAAACTCGGCCGACCGACAGCTTCGATGCTTCGAGGAAACCGGAGATGTGACGAAGGTCGTGGACCATCTTATTCGCGAGACGATTGAGGGCGTTTGTTGATGGAGGTCGCAGCAATACTTGGTCGGCTCGTATCAACATGATAGATGCTACATTCATCATCAACCAATAAGCAGAATTCTAACCCTGTGCCCGAATTTGTTTCATCGTTTTGCCTGATGTGGCTTCGCTAACGTTGATGATATGGTCGCCGATCTTCTCGAGGCGGTTCAAAATGTCGAGATATACGATACCGGTTTGCACCGTGTAACGACCGTTTTCAAGACGCTGATAGTGCATCGTTCGAAGTTTGTTGCGCATATCATCAATCTTGTTCTCGACTTCAATTGCCTTGTTCAGGTCAACTTTAACAACAGGCGCAGCAACGTTGTCTTTCATGATTAAAATAGCGTCGTGAACTACATCCAACATTTCACGTAACTCCTCCAACGCCTCCTCGGGTAAGTCGAGACTGTTTTCCATCAGTCGCTCGAATGATTTCGACATCTGGAAGTATAGGTCACCAACCCGTTCCAAATCGTTGATGATGCTCTGCATGCTTCTCACACGACGAACTGCATCGGTAGATAACGTCGAGTTTTCCGAAACTTTAACTAAATACTCGGCTATTTCAATTTCAAGCCGATCGGTAATCTCTTCTCGTTTGGCAATTTTCTTAAGGAACTTGCCACGTTTTTGCTTTTCCTTGAATAGCAATCCGGTGAAGCTGTAGTGCATTTTCTCTACCAATCGAACGAAAAGTCCGAGCTCTTTTTTGGCTTGCTCAATGGATAATTCGGAGGAGGACATCAAACCGGAACTGATGTATTCTAAGCGGAATTGGTCGTCTGAGCCACCTCTGTCGGGTTGTAAATACTCAACAAAGCGGATTAACAGTGGCACGAAGGCAAATAGAACCAGCACGGTTATAATGTTGAACAACGTATGGAAAAGAGATAGCGCCAATGTGGCATTAGACCTACTCGCCTCACTTGTATCGGTAATCACGGAAAGCTCAGATCCGGTAAACATCCCGATAATATTGTCGACCATGTGCAAGAATGGCGTAATGATGAGCAACATCCAGATAACACCAATCACGTTGAAGAAGAAGTGGAATCGGGCGGCGCGTTTGGCATGCACGTTCCCAATGAGGGCGGCAATGTTGGCCGTCACCGTGGTACCAATATTCTCGCCCAGAATCATGGCAGCGGCGATTGGGAACGTAACCCATCCCTGTACAAGCATAACGAGGGTAATGGCAGTGGCCGCCGAAGAAGATTGCGTGAGAAGCGTGAGTAAGGTACCAACAGCTACAAACAAGAGTGTGGACCATATTCCGTAATCGGTGTAACTGTCGAGGAAGGCAAACATTTCAGGATTATCCTGAATGTTCGGAACAGCA
>JAIUMT010000375.1 GCA_022565415.1 Balneolales bacterium
AATATCGGTCTTCCCATTTCGAAATCAAACCACAACCTGAGGATCTTCACACCCACAGATCAGCTAAATATCGGTCTTCCCATTTCGAAATCAAACCACAACAATTGTATGTATCGGTTTTCTTTGATCTGGAATATCGGTCTTCCCATTTCGAAATCAAACCACAACCCTAGTGGCTAAACGATATGTAGCATGTGGAATATCGGTCTTCCCATTTCGATAACTGCTTTATGTAATTAGAATGGTCGGAATGGATAGTATCTTTTATAGTAAATAGGTAATTGACCAACATATTGCTCAAGGTCAAATATGAACGGTTCAAGTCCATCATAACTCCAGTAATTATCAGATTCCATGTTTCGGTGCGATTGTTCAAAATCAGTCCAAACTATCTTTTCCCCCTCTTTAATAATCCTAACCGAAAATGGCCAACACAAATCTTCCCCACATGGACAACTAAGTAAAGTAGCCTTCTCTTCTTCTACATTATAATTCCGCGGTAAATTCAAAATATTGCTGTTTAGAGTATCAATATCAAGCCAAGCGTATGAGCCTGCTATACTTCTACTACCTTCTGCAAGTGCATAAGGTAACTCTACTTCTCGAACCATCTCAATCAGGCTGCGTCCATCAATATAGATATGTGCATTATACCGATAACCCGGCTTCGTGTAATCTCTATATCTCCTAATTTCAATTTCGTTAATCATCAATTCTGTAATTTCAACCACTAACGTTTTTGTAAATTAATTTTACTTAAATAAATATGACCAAATCCCCACCCACCTCAAAACTCAATCTTATACCCTAACGCCGGAATCGGAAGTTTCATCTTGTCGATCACCACGTCTTTCGTGATGAAATCATAAAATGGATCCGAGTAGTCGGGCTCTAGCAACGCATTCTTGACCATTAACGACCACACTCCGCTCGACCGGACTTTGTTAATTCGATAGCTTATTGTAAAATCGACGCCGGTTGAGGCGGGAAATTGACGGGCAAATGCGCGCGATTCGTCCGGAACGTACATCTGCGCTTCAATCGATTCGTCATATAGTGCCGGCGTGTATCGCAATCCGCCCATATATGTCACTTTCGTGCTGATACTCAGCATATTCCGGTTTCTTACCATCCATTCTTTGCCTACAAGCAGATTAACCACATGTCCCCGATTGAACCGCGTGCTGTACTCAACTCCATCGCCTCCTACATACGTGGATTCAAATAGCGACCCCGTGACTAAGAAAAAGTATCCATCCCGCAGAAAATGCTCGACCGTTACATCAATTCCGTAGTTTTTTCCGGTTCCCGAGTTTTCCAACGGCTGATTTATCGCCCATCCGGATGTCACGTTAACTATAGCGAACGAGCTGTTCGGATATACCGGAATATCCTGCAAAATCTGATAATACGGCTCGATTATCACCCGCATCACGTCACTCATTCTCCGATTGTACCCAAGCACAAAATGATGCGATTTCATGAAATCGAGCTGCTTATTGGGCGTTTCTATCGTGCCGTTATTGTCCACCTGCGAATAATACGTGCGCAATTCTTCCATCTGAGAATGTAATCCGTAGGCAAAACTGATCTCGTCGCGTTGAGTCACGTTCCAACTTAATCCCGCACGAGGCTCAAATGTCGTCTTTCCGTTCACATCCAAGTACATGGAATGCACCCCGAAATTGGTTGATAAATTTGGCAGGAGGGCGACGTTGAACTGGGTAAATGCTTGCGTCGAAAATCCGGTCCCGTTGGTATTTACGAAGGTGGTCATCTCCGCCGGATTATCTCTGAACGCCAATTCGATGTTGTTATCGAAGAACAATCTGTTCAGCGTTATCCCCGAAAGCGAGGTGATTCTGCTGCTGTACCTGTGAAAAACCGTTGACCTGAATGTGAATTTCCCCTCCGTACTTCGAATATAATCGGTCGGAAGCAGCCTCGAATCAAATGTAAATTCCTCCTTTTCCATCCCATATCGCATGGCATCGGCGCTTAAGGTCGAGTGGATGAAGGTGTTTCGGCCAAGTGTGAAACGGTGCGAAAGTCCAACCGCTCCGAAACGATTGTAGTAATCCTGACCCGTGCGATCGTAGTCGGTTTCCCACTTCAGTGTATCGGATTCGGCCTCTTTCGTGTTGATGTCGTGAGCGCCTATCCCCCAGAACGAAAATGTGCCAGCGGTTTTTGTCGGGAAGTTCATCATATAACTCACATCCTGAAATTTCGGGATGTTCGGAAAGTTTGTGAGCGTGCCGATGAGTCCGAGAGTTGAGTAGCGATAGTTGAACAAATACGTTGCTGACTTATCTTCCACAAATGGACCTTCGGACGAAAAATCGATTCCAATCAAGCTTATTCCGGCTGTGTATTCTCGCCTTTCGGTATTTCCGGTGCGCATTTTAATGTCAAACACACCCGAGGAGGCATTGCCATACTCAGCGGGAAAAGCGCCCGTGTAGAAGTCGGAATTTCGTAGCATCTGATTACTTAGAACCGTAAACCCTCCGCCCCCAATAAAATCGACGTTAGGAAAGTGAAACGCAGCCGGAATATCAACTCCCTCAAAACGCCATAGAACACCTCGCGGAGAGTTGCCTCGTATGATGATGGCGTTGTTTGTAGTTTGGGTGGTGGTTACGCCCGCAAATGCCGATGCTAAACGGGCTGGATCGTCGAGTCCGCCGGCGTAACGACTGGTTTCCTCGACACTGAACGTCCGGGCACTTACGGTTGCCATTGAGTTTAGAGGTCGATCTTTGGTGGTATTTGCGTTAACGACGACCTCGTCTAGCGTGATCGTTGTTTCCTTTAATTCGATTGTTAGGACGACCTCCTTGCCCGATCCGACCAGGATTTCGGAGACGACGAACGGCTCGTAGCCGAAGTAACTAACACGGAAATTGTGTCTACCGACGGGGACGCGATCGAGTCGGAATTTGCCATCCATGTCGGTGGCCGCGCCCATCAGGGGCTCGATTCCATCAACAATGATTGTGGCT
>JAIUMT010000376.1 GCA_022565415.1 Balneolales bacterium
ATTTCGTAGGTATCCCCTTCGTGGATTAAAGCCTTCGCTTTTTCGACCATTCGCTTGTAGTGGTCGCACGAAACTGAACTTCGAAGTGAAGTTATGGTGAAATTGATGGGGTGGGTTGAAGAACTAGTCCCGGTTTCGACTCGCTTCGAGTTGGTTTGGCTGGAACCAGAGTCTTTTTTAATATTACTAGTTTTTCCAGCATCAGAGCCCTGACTCGTTTCGGATTTCACTTTATCGCCCGAACTATTCGCCATAAAACTGTTAATTCGAGATGAATCGGCATTTTTTTGGGGTTCCCCCTCGTTACTCTCTTCCTCAAGCATATAAATTCGGGTCGGACGTGCCATCCACATGTCGGGCAATCCAACATCGTCATTATTCTCAGATTGAAGCACTTCGCGGGCGTTTTTCAGATCGTACCCAAGATATCCGCAGCAAAACCCGGGGAATCGACTTCGAAATCCCGCCAATGCTTTCCACGGATCCCCAACCGAGGAAGAATCCCCATCCGTCTCCTGATTCCATTTGAAAATAGCGTCGAAACCAGCGAATAACCACGATTTTCCCGACGACGGATGCGTGGCCAGCTGGGAATCGAGCACCACCACATCACCCATCTCAGACTCCCTCTCAACCATAGCATAAAAATCTGCGCGAGATGACGTTACCTGTATTTCATTCGAAGTTTTTTGCACGTTATTGCGATTTCAGATACTGTTGAAATTGTTGAACTAGCTTGTCGTCTGAGGGGTCATCGTAACGAAACACAGTTTCGTCGATTTGCGATACCGGCACTGGTCCGCGAAGCGCATTTACAACCCACACCCTCTCGGCACATAACAATTCTTCGAGCAAAAACTCTCCCTGCAACAGTGAGGTTTTAGGTTGAATTACCGCACGCTCAGAATTTGAATTGCTCAAAATTTCTCCCTCCGACGGCTTCATTTTGGACTTAATAACTGAGCGTGCTGACGTAGGATTGTGCAAAAGCTCTCCCTCACCTAACAAGCTTTCCAGGATTTTACCAAGTGTTTCGATCCCAATCCCTTGCAAGGGCCAGCATGCCGGCGACGGACAAAACAACACCCCATTTCGCAACCAAATAACGTTGGCAATGGTAGTTTCGGAGACAAATCCGTCCAAAGTGAGCATTAGCGCATCGTCGAATCCGTTTTCGGTTGCTTCGCGTGAGGCTCGTTCGTAATGGTCCCGCTTCGATAACTTGGTAAAAAGCTCACTCGCATCAGTGTTGTGGCGAACAACAGTACTAACCTTTAAACGAAATGCTGAATTTGTAACAGGATATGGATAAACATGCAATAACCAATTCTCGCTGGTAATTGTGAGCCGAACTCGGGTATTTAAATCAGCGCCCAAACTTCGTACGCAACGCGAAATTGTGTCAGAATTGCAATCCCGAGGTAACGAAATTCCGGTGTACGAGGCACTTCTATTGGCCCGCTCAAGATGCGATTTCAACAAAGGAATTGTGCCATTCATACCACGCATCGTTTCGAAGTATCCCTCCTCCCGAGACGGTATTTCCCGATTCACATCGACACGAAAGCCATTTACGAAAACTGCTATTGGTTTAACAATCATCGGTTTTGCGCCTAGTTAAAAACAGCGTCGAGTGTTTCGGTGAAGTCATCGTAGTTATCGTTGCCGCGAAACCCGATTCGGATGTTGTCCAGCTCTCCGCCGGGACTAAATGTAATCTGTGACGGCACTCCCGGACCCATCAAATCGTAGAAAGCATCGCTTCCCTCAGCGTAAAAGAAGGTGTATGGATGATCTTGAGCGTATTCGCGGGTTAATTCGGCATTGTCTTTAACGCCAGCGGCTATTACCAAAACATTATGTTGATGACCCTGCATGGCATCCCAGAGTTTCTCGTGCGACCCGACCGAGGGATTCGACCACGTGCTCCAGAAATCAATCACAACATACTTATCGGGATGGTCGGCGGCGCGAACTGAGTCGCTTCTATCATACGTGTAGAACCAGCGCTGATACAACTCGCTTCCGTCCCCGACGTTTTCGATGAAATCCATCTGCTGGTTGTGCGAATAGCGAATGGTAAAGTAAAAAATGGCCGCAATTCCGGAAATCGCAACAATCACGGCAAACAGGTTGAAATATTTTGGGTCGATTTTCATGAGCTGAATATACAAAAAAGGCCCGTCTGAGGTGCAAAGTCAAACGGGCCTAAAATAAATCGCGGGAGAAATAAGTATCTACTTAACCAACATCATTTTCTGCATGAATGATTGGTCACCTGCTTGAAGTCGAACAAAGTAGGTTCCAGAGCTCAATCGAGACGCATCAAACTGAACCGTATGCGTTCCGGCTGAAATATCTCCATCAACCAAAGCAGCCACACGTCGACCCAAAATATCGTACACATTCAGGCTAACCGACATGTTCTGAGGCAAATCGTAGCTGATGTTTGTTGTCGGATTAAACGGATTCGGGTAGTTGTTATGCAAGGTAACTGCCGTCGGCAACTGCGAATCGTGACGATCGATTGATGTTGCGCGGACAATTTGCGGAACAGGTAATGGTTCGCTTGTGAACACATGATATTGTCCCGGAGCCAGACTCAAACTCAATGTTGTTGAGGCAACTTCGTATTCTTCGCCTGTGAAATAATCGTACCAGGTGCCGGATTTCGTGAAAGTAACGGCCGCATTTTGTGTCGTTACGCTGAAATTCCCAACAATCGTAGCGTCCATGGTTTCGTGTTCAAGGCGAATCTGACGTACGGCTTTTGGAGCTACATCCAGCGACACCTGCGTTTCCATGGAGTGGAAAACAGGATAATCACGTCGCATATTGATTAATGCCGACCATACCTGATACAACTCGTATCGATTTGGATCTTGGTAATAATCCCAACGGACAGGTTTTTCAGCGGTTCTACCCGGATCACTGGCCAGACATTCGCCGTTTCCATCACCACCGGGCTTTAAGCACTCGCCTGGTCCGCCGCCGTAC
>JAIUMT010000377.1 GCA_022565415.1 Balneolales bacterium
ACAGTGCTATCGGCCGGTTACGTGGTCTAGCCGAACTTCGGGGCGTTGAATTAGGCATACTGCGTGCGATGTAAACCGAGCAGCGGGTCGAGTAATTAAATATTAGCAGAGACGAAGTATTCCGAGTGACTATTTTACTCGGAATGTCTATCGGCACCGGGTATATAAATTGTTCGGAAATGTAAAGTCAGCGAGTAGTTTTCTTATTCATTATGGCGAGCAGAACCGAGTTGTGAAGTTGCTCTATTATCGAGTAGGTTTATTACTTAAGACAAGAGTTGTAATGGGATTTTATTGAGTAGTATAATTGCTCAATAAAGAATAAATATTTTGTAAAATATTGAACTTTAATCGCCGATAATCACATAAATAGCCACAAAAAGCCATTTTTAACGACTAAATTATATGAACAAAAAAGATGTTTTGCAGGTTATTGGCAGCCGAAAATTAGTGGCTGTTGTACGGGTCGATTCGCCAGATCAGATTAATCCGACGGTGGATGCGCTTCTCGAAGGAGGAGTGCATGTAATCGAGTTAACCATGACAATCCCAAACGTGTTGGAGCACATTCCTGCACTTATAAATCGGGTTGGTAGCGATATGGTTCTTGGTGTCGGATCTGTTCTGAACGGAGAAACGGCTCAAAAAGTGGTTGATGCAGGATCCAATTTTATCGTGAGTCCGGTGATGAAAGCCGATATCGTCCAGACTGCGATCAAAAACGATGTTGCTGTTTCAGTTGGGGCGTTTTCTCCGACTGAAATCCAAACTGCATGGGAATTGGGCTCAGATGTGGTAAAAGTATTTCCAGCCGATCTGCTGGGTCCATCATACATCAAAGCAGTAAAAGCGCCGATGCCTCACCTGCGCTTGCTTCCAACCGGTGGTGTCACCGTCCAAAACGTCGGACAATGGCTATCGGCCGGAACATTCGCACTTGGCCTTTGCAGTGCACTAGTAGACATCAAGGCAATTCGCAGTGGAAACTATGCTGTGCTTACTCAAAATGCACGTGATCTGGTTGCTGCTGTGAGAGAATGGGAAACTTCGAAATAAGATAATATTATGAAAAAACAGGTAGTTACGTTTGGTGAAATCATGTTGCGTCTGGCCACGCCGGGTTTCAAGAGATTTGTTCAGTCTGATGAATTCGAGGCCACATACGGTGGCGGAGAAGCGAACGTCGCCGTAGCATTATCCGGCTACGGACTTCAAAGTTATTTCGTAACCAGGCTTCCGAAGCATGAAATCGGTGAGGCAGCAATGCAAGCGGTTCAACGTTTCGGTGTGAACACCGACTACGTAGTTCGTGGAGGCGACCGGGTGGGGATATACTTCCTGGAAACCGGTGCGAGTCAGCGTGCTTCAAAAGTAATTTACGACCGTGCCGGGTCATCCGTCAGCGAAATGGATTCGTCCATGATTAACTGGGATGAAGTTTTTGCCGGAAAAACTTGGTTTCACTGGACAGGCATAACCCCCGCATTGGGTGAAAAGCCGCGTTTGGCCCTTATCGAAGCCTGCAAAGCCGCGAAAAAAGCCGGCGTAACCATAAGTTGTGATCTCAATTTCAGAGCCAAACTATGGACCGAAAAAGAAGCACAATCGGTGATGAATCCGCTGATGGAATATGTGGATGTGTGCATTGCCAACGAAGAAGATGCCCAGAAAAGTTTGGGATTTCAGGCCGGAAGCACCGATGTAGAAGGCGCCCATCTCGATGAAAAAGGCTACGAAACCCTGGCGCGAGAGCTCAAAAAAGCATACGGATTCAAAACAGTCGCCATCACGCTGAGAGAAAGTTTCTCAGCTTCGCACAATGGCTGGAGTGCCATGCTCCACGACGACCTCGATTGCAAAGATCCGGTTCGGTCAACACGATATGACATTACCATCGTAGATCGGGTAGGCGGCGGCGACTCCTTCGCCTCCGGACTCATATACGGGCTCATCAGCAAAGACAACACCAAAGATGCACTGGAATTTGCCGTGGCGGCATCGTGTATGAAACATACCATTCCGGGTGATTTCAACTTGGTGCGTGTTGATGAAGTCGAGAAACTGGTCAAAAGTGGGGGCTCTGGCCGGGTAGAGCGCTAAATCAGGCGGAAAATCTTATGGAAATTCGTTAGTCAGCCGAAGTATATTCGTAGGGCTGACGAATTTCCTTTTTTTATGTAGAGAAAATGACGAATTCGAGCGTCTACTTTTCAAGCGACAGTGGAGCTCTCAGTCACAACGAACGCAAAAAAGTTCTACTCAAATCAAAATAGATCCATCCATCCATGAAAAAGCCATTTATTCACGACGAGTTCCTTTTGCAAAACGCTCCGGCGTCGAAATTATACCACGAATTTGCCAAAGAATTGCCCATCGTCGATTATCATTGTCATTTACCGCCCGACCAAATTGCCGCGAACAGCAGTTTTCGGAATTTAACGCATATCTGGCTGGATGGAGATCATTACAAATGGCGGGCGATGCGTGCGATGGGAGTTCCTGAGAAGTACATCACCGGCGATGCGACCGACTTTGAGAAATTTCTCGCCTGGGCGAAAACAGTCCCATCAACGCTCAAGAATCCACTCTATCACTGGACTCACCTCGAACTGAAACGTTATTTCGATATCGATGTGTTGCTTAACGAAGATACCGCTGAGGAGATTTGGGAAAAAGCCAATGCGTTGCTTGCGACCCCAGAATATTCCACCCGTGGCCTCCTCCGAAAGATGAATGTGCATGTAGTTTGTTCTACCGACGACGCTGTCGATACACTCGAGCATCACGCCTCATTCAATTCAGATGAAATGGTTTTGTACCCTACATTTCGTCCTGATAACGCCATGAAAATCGAGCATCCGGCCGCGTTCAAGAACTATGTCGCGAAGTTGGCGTCGGTGTCGGAAATCGAGATTGATTCGTATGAAGCATTCATGCAGGCGCTTCAGCAGCGACACGATTTCTTCGACCCGATGGGGTGCCGGGCATC
>JAIUMT010000378.1 GCA_022565415.1 Balneolales bacterium
CAGCGTCCAGTTCCGACTATTTTGGCTGTAACCCACGCCGATTCACTCAAACTACCCCCCCCACCAATGGATGAGGTCATCATCGACACCGAAGACGAAGGCGTATCAATCGTTGGCGAAGATTGGTTTCAGACTGCAAACTTCGGAGATTCGTACGGTGGAGCAAGCTCCCCATCCTGGCTTATCCCGCCCGGTGACGGGTCAGCCTACGTCGAATACTTGCCAAAACTACTTAACGCAAAGTATGAGGTATTCGGATGGTGGTCGGCTTCATCAAACCGAACCAACAATACACCTTACACTATTGATCATGCCGACGGGACTGATGTAGTACGCGTTGACCAAAAAGTGAACAATGCTCAGTGGGTCTCCCTTGGTGAGTTTACATTTACGGGCACCGAATCGGATCGTGTTGTTATATCAAACGACGCTACAGGAGGAGATTTTGTTGTGGCTGATGCCATCCGATTTGTTCAGTTGGAACCTGCTATTGTTAGCATCGAAAACGACTCGCACACAGCAACTTCGACCCGTTTACATCAGAATTATCCGAACCCGTTTAATCCTACCACGACGATTCAATTTGACCTGTCTACACCGTCTCAGGTTAATCTTTCCATTTATGACTTGACTGGAAGATTGGTTAAAACATCGTACAGCGGTTGGATGTCAACCGGACGCCATAGTATTCAGTTTAATGCTGATGGATTGTCGAGCGGAACCTACATGTATGTTCTGGAAACGGACAATTCCCGTGATGTTCGCCTAATGACGCTGATAAAATAGTGGTGAGCAATAGAGAACTTAAAGGGCGTGTACGGTGTATGCGCCCTTTTTTTATGTGAACGCTTTTATGTAGATTCGGAAGCGTTTAAAGCCGTTTGCCAAATAAATTTACGAGAGATGCGAGTTTTTTCGACATTGCTACACAGTGCACGAAGAATATTTATATTACCGACGTTGCTATATGTTGTGCGAAAAATGGATAATTCTATATAAACATTCGAAGAATGTGTGTTTAAGCCGAGGTTTCCAGGGCTTGTTTGATATCGGCGATAATATCATCAATATGCTCCAAACCGACAGATATTCGAATTAGTCCGTCAGTTATAGAAACTGCCAATCTGTCCTCTTTGCTTAGTTTTGAGTGCGTAGTCGACGCCGGATGTGTTGCTATAGTACGTGAGTCTCCAAGATTTGCCGTAAGCGAACACATAGTGAGATTGTTTAGAAAGCGTTGTCCGCGCTCCAGACCACCTTTGACCGTAAAGCAGACCATTCCGCCCCCAGATGACATCTGTTTTTGAGCAAGTTCATACTGGGGATAGGATTTCAGCCAGGGATACTTTACCGATTCGAGGTGTTTCATTTGGGTGTCTTCCAGCCAAGTTGCCAGTTTAAACGCGTTTGAAACATGTTTTTCCATGCGAATAGCGAGGGTTTCGAGGCTTTTCGAAAACAACCAAGCGTTAAATGGCGACAAAGCAGGACCAGAATGTCGAGCGAAAAATCGTAGTTCCTTTATCACATCTGCCCTGCCCACGATAATCCCTCCTATGGCACGACCTTGTCCGTCGATGTACTTGGTGGCTGAGTGAGAGACGATATCCGCGCCATACTTAATTGGCAGTTGCGCATAAGGTGTCGCAAAGCAATTATCGATATTCAACAGGATGTTATGCTTTTTGGAAAGCTTTCCAAGAAACTCGAGGTCAATCATATCCAAACCCGGATTTGACGGAGTCTCTGCGAAAATCATTTTCGTTTCCGGACGAATTGCCTTTTCCCAGGAGTCTGGGTCGGCGGGATCGACATATGTGTACGTTATTCCCCAGCGTGGTAATAGCATGGTTATAACCTGATGCGTAGATCCGAAAACTGCCCGGGAAGCGACCAAATGATCACCTTGCTTGAGAATTCCCGCTAGACTCACAAATACTCCGGCCATTCCGGATGCAGTAGCAATGCCGTCTTCAGCACCTTCTAGCAAGCACATCTTTTCAACGAACTCGTTCGAATTCGGATTTGAAAATCGGGTGTAAATATTGCCTTTGATTTCATCGGCAAACATAGCCCGCGCTTGCTCGGCGTCCTCGAACATAAAACTGGACGTCATGTACACAGGAACGGCATGTTCTCTGTTTGATGAGCGTTCACTTTGAGCTCGGATTGCCAGGGTTTCTTTGTGGAGATCAGACATTGAATCGTAATATTTTAGTACTCAGGTGGTAAAAACTGAACGTCGTAGGTAATTTCAGCGACAGCTTCAATCATTTTAGATACAGAACAGTATTTATCCATAGAAAGTTGTGCTGCCTTCAAAGCTTTCGACTGATCAGATACATCAACGCCACCCAAAATAAATGTGAGGTGGATTTTTTTAAATAGAGCCGGAACCTCTTTGGGATCACGTTCACCATTAACCTCAATTTCGATAGAATCTAGTTCGACGCGTTGCTTTCGCAAAATACTGATGATATCGATGCTACTACACCCTCCAACCCCCATCAACAACATCTGCATCGGACGCACGCCCAGATTATGCCCGCCAATAGCCGGATTTCCGTCCATATGCACAATATTGCCGGTATCATTCACCGCTTCCATGTGGAAATCGTTATCAATCCGTTTAATCTTAACGTTCATAATCGTAGAATTTTGTTGGTTAAAGAAAAGCCAGACGGAGTCAACGCTCAATCTGGCTATAATTAATGGTAAGCTGAAAACCGTTTAGTGTGCGTAGTTAAACACCGCTGCTTCAACACTTTCTTTCACTTTGAGTTGACCGAGCCAAGCGCCCGGAAGTGCATCACGACCATGCAGAGCACCAATCAACGATCCGAGATAAAATCCGACAGCCCCACTGGTTCCGCCCAGATTAGACGTGGCAACAAGTGCTTCCTCGAAACTCTTATTGTGCTTGAAGAACGCGCTTCCCACAAAAGCCAGAATATTATCCGCATTGTTGTTTACGTTTCC
>JAIUMT010000379.1 GCA_022565415.1 Balneolales bacterium
AGCATTGATGCCATGAACATCAGAATGATCATCAAAAATCGTCCTAGATATTCGTGGCCTTTCATGTAACCGCCGGCGTAGATCACGATTAGCGTACCAATACCGGTTATGAGGAGGGCGAATGTTAAACTGAGTCCGTCGAGCAGAAAGGCAAGGTTTACATCGAGTCCAGGTAACCAGGCGGTTGACTCGCGCACCACCTCGCCAGATCCGACGAGACCGTACTGCATCATGAAATAGGTGAATAATGCTCCGGGAAGAAGTGCCAGCACCCAGCCTGACTTATCTTTCGCGAAGCGCACTATCAGTGGGGCTGCTATGGCCACCAGGAATGCAATAATAATTGCTTGAAGCATACCCATAAATTGAAATTTTCAGGGGGTTAAGATTGGATGGATGAACTATTTGTCTTTTTTGTTCAGTTCATCATGAAGTTCGTCGACAATAGTATTTTTCCACAATTTGGTGCCTACTGTGTATGAGGCTCTACCGATTAGATGTGCCGCAACGGGTGCGGTTACTATCAAAAACAGAATTGTTGCTATTGCTCGGGTTATCACACCGATATCTGGCGTGATGATGGCCACTGCGAGTAGAATGAATCCAGTTCCGAGCGTACCCGCTTTTGTAGATGCGTGCATCCTCATTAAGATATCGGGTAGGCGGTAAACACCGATTGCCGCAACAAGGGTAAAGAAAGCACCTGCAATTAGTGCTATTGAGGCTAAAATTTGAGCAAAACTCATTTTGTGGTTTCCTTTGGTTTATCAGCGGAGTTTTGCACGTAACGCGCAAATGCTGTTGTTCCTAAGAAAGCAACCAAAGCCAAAACGGTTGCAGCGTCTAATAATGATGGCTTGCCGCTGTCAATTGCGTAGGTGGCAATGAAACCGATGGTGATGTATGCAATAAGGTCAAGTGCGATAACTCTATCTGATAAACTTGGTCCCTTAATGAGTCGCAGAGCGGCAATAATGAGTGAAATGCTCAGTACGGCCAAAACGAGATAGGTAATCCAGCTAAAAATATCGTTGTCTGGAAAGTTCATGTTTTAATGGGAGTATTTAGTTGTCAATTACCCTGTTATTCTAATAAATGCAGGGCGTTTAGGGAAATAGTAATATGGAATGACCAATAGGAGCCCTTGGCGATTTACTTATTAAAATAACAATCACGAAGTGGCTAAAGATAGTAAAACGTGGTTGTTTCAACAAGAAATACCGTAAGTACACCCATCGATAATTCCGTCTATAGTATCGTTTTTTACATATTTACGTCATCTTCGCATGTCAATAGAAAAACGCTTTTCTGATTGGGAGAATGCAAAAAATCAGTCAAATAATGTCTAAATTTGGTTTTCTATTTAAATAATTGTAATTAATCGATGAAACTACCTTTTATTTTTGCCAAGCGCTTTGTGGCCGGTGAAACCCTATCTCAGACTCTGCCCGTAATCCGGAACTTCAATAGTAAAGGTATTCGTGTAAGTTTAGACTTATTGGGTGAGAATGTTCGTGACAAGCGTGTTGCAGATCAAACACTTACAGATTATCAGGATTTAATTAAGGGCATTGTAGATGGTGGACTTCGTAGCAGTATTTCTATCAAGCTGACTATGATGGGACTTGATATTGACAAATCGTACTGCCGGGATAATCTTTTTTCTCTGCTTGAAACTGCTCGTAGCAATGATACCTTTGTGCGTATCGACATGGAGGGGTCGCGCTACACAAACGACACGGTTACTTTATTTTCGGATGCGCAGGCGGTGTACGGGTCACAGGTCGGAATTGTGCTTCAGTCTTATTTGCACCGGACGAAGTCGGATGTTGAAAATCTATCTTTGAAGAATGCGGATATTCGTCTTTGTAAAGGTGCTTATTCTGAGCCGCCTCAGATTGCACTCCAAAAAATGAAGGATATTCGAGCAGCTTACATTGAATCTGGCAAAGTATTGCTTCAAAAAACGTCTTATCCTCGGTTTGCTTCTCATGATGATGCACTGATTAATTGGGTTAAGGCGTATACGGCTGATGAGAACATTGGGAAAAATCGGTTTGAGTTTCAGATGCTGTACGGGCTTCGCCAGGACACGTGCGAGCAATTGGCTGCTGATGGGTATAATGTTCGGGTTTATGTGCCGTACGGTACCATGTGGATGCCTTATTTCACACGCCGACTGAAAGAACGCAAAGAGAATATCTTTTTTGTACTGTCTAACCTGTTTAAAAAGTAGTGAAGCTGAATCCCCGACGTAGGTTTTTTGTGATTGGTGCTTTTGCGGCAGTTTTGTTCGGGTGTTATTTATCGTTTTTGCCACTTATAGGTGACTTTTCTATTGAGACGGCTCAGTTATTGGGGATTGTTGGCGCGATTTGTGGGTTAGTCTGGGGGATTCGAGAATTGCGGCACACATCGGGGAGATTGTCGCGGCGCATATCGGAATATCAATCGCGACTCGCATCTGGAGACCGATCGCGGCTCGCATCGGGGAGATTGTCGCGGCGCACACCGGAATATCAATCGCAACTCGATTCTGGAGTCCGTTCGCGGCTCGCATCGGAAAGCTCATTGGGTCACACATCTGAGGAATTACCGGTCGACGCGATCATAAGTACATTATTTCGTACTTATTGTATCATTATTGTGGGATTATTGTTGATTTCAATTCCAGTTGGAGTGTCTGCTATTATCGGAGGCTGCCTGACGTTCGATGGCATCTTGTTTATGGTGTTGATTCCCCCTACTAGTGTCTTTTTGGGGATATCGATCGCACGATTTGTTTCTATTGCAGTACCACGAAGTGCTTATTTAGTTGGATTCAGCGCTCTGTTTATACTTGCTGCTTTAATTCCCCTGTTTTTGTTACTCTTTTTACCCCATGTTTTCTTGTTTAACAGTATTTGGGGTTGGTTTCCCGGTCCAATTTATGATGAGGTAATAAC
>JAIUMT010000380.1 GCA_022565415.1 Balneolales bacterium
GACTGTTGTTGTTGAATGCGATTCCCGATTTTGAACTATCTAGTATGTCGATGCTTTAGTATTAGTGTAATAAAAAATGCGGATGAGCGAATGTAATTACTCGTCCGCATTTTTATAATGGCTAATCAGTTACAACGATATTCGACATCATCGCATTTGACCATTATTCCTCCAAATCTTTCACATTCTCCATTACTACTTGAGCATTCAACAAAATCATGTTCACCTCCTGGTTCCCCAAATGGCCCGGGGCATGATGTTGAAACAGTGCATGAAGTTCCGGATGCAATTGCACTTGGGAATAGACTTGATAATTGCACACATTCAAGACCTAAGTTCGATAATGAAGGTGAATTAACTGCCCTAACCCTATGGATAGGTTTAGGACAAATGCAAAAACACAAACTGTAGCTATTATTTTTTTTAACATAATCGTATCATTTAGATTAGAATTAACATATTAAGCAACAATATAAAATACTATGTGCACGAAGTTATATACACCTGTCGTATCTTATTAAAGTGCTTAAGCGACAATAAGTATAGTACTATAACTGCGCAAATCAATTTGCATTTTTTAACATTCTGCTTGAATGTCTTTATCTATCAAAATCCTAAATTTGGTTCTAGTCCTGAATTCGTAGTAATCCATAATGTTAGATTTCACAGTCCTTTCTTGGGCTTTATTTGGTCGATACGTACGTACCCCCCTTATCGTTATTGCGTTAGCAGAATCTTCAATTAACCGATGATATTCTAACGCTGATAATGCCCAACAAGAAGTAGGCATGTCCTCACCAATATAGGGAGAGCGATTTATATACCATTTGTAGGCCTTCATAAACACGGTTTTGTTGGATTTCAATTCATTTATCAAGGAAGTGTGTTAATTTAAACGACGGCTTTGTAGACAAGCTTTGTGACTTAAATGTCTTGAAATATTCTTTGACGATTTTCTCCGCGACCTTATGTGTCTTCTCTTGCTCTTTCTCTCGAAGCGCTTGGACGCTATAGGAGCATATGTTATAGCTGTCGATCGGCGAATGTTTTGACCAAATTCGTTTGAGCATACGAAGTATAGATAGTGCTTACCACCTCTAAGGATTGGATAAAATTTGTAATCCAGATTCAGCCTCAATACTTTAAGATTAAAGCTAAATTGAAGCTTGAGACGAGTAACCGATTGGGTAATATAGTTTTTGTTATCCCAATGCTTTGAGAATGATATACGTCTTTGAATTTTGTGCTCAATTAGAAAAAATTGACTGTTGAGAAGATGTTTGGGTTAGTGAGGACTGATTGTAAGGAGCCCATGAATCCAATACGTTGAACTGTATCATTCATTCCAAATCCTTCAACGACATAGTTGTTTCTGGATTTAAGCACACCTCGTGCCATCAAGCCATCTACTAGCTGGATGTCGAGGTCTCTTATTCTGGATAATGTTCCATCCTGATTTCGGGCATAGTTTACAAGCCTTGCATGGCGAGTATCGTATACATACATCGTGTCACGTGCAACGAACATATTACCAATGAATCTGTACTCTCCGGGACCATCACCTTCTCTGCCAACGGTTTCTAGAATGTCCCCATCAGGAGTAATATTCATGATATGATAGAATTGGCGATCGACAACGTAGATATTGCCATTCATATCAGCTGCAACGCTGCCTAGTTGTCCGAAAAGAATATCGTCCGGTTCGAAGACTTCCATAACCAGTTCGGCAGGGATGCGAACCTCTTCGTATTTCTCAAGTATGTGGGAGATGTTGGTTGATTCTTCTTGCGAGCATGCTGTGACGATGATTATCATAACGATGAACCCAATCCATTTTGAGGCAGTTGATATGTTCATAGTGTACAGTAGTTTGTGAGAATTGAAATTGGTTTTACTATACGAATAAAGATTGAATGTGTCATGCTGTTTGTTGAAATTGAGGTGATGATTGTGAAGTGGGATAGCGTAAAGCACAGCTATCTAAATAAAAAAGAAGAGACCTCCTGACATCAGACTGATTCCGACCGGTTGAGGCTGATGTACTCTGTACTAAACCCAACACCTATGAAACGTTTAGTTTTAACTGCAATAACTTGGTTGCTGATGATTACGGCAACCTTCGCACCTGCAACGGCTCAAAATGCAGATGCCGAGACTATCATTCGCAATATGGAACAACATATGCGCGGAAACTCGAGCTATAGCGAAATGAAAATGACCATCGAACGGCCTCGATTTACCCGCGAGGTTGAATTGAAGTCCTGGTCGCTCGATACGGATTTCTCCCTTGTTTTGGTCACGGCGCCCGCGCGCGAGCAGGGTACCGTTTTCCTCAAGCGCCACAATGAAATCTGGAATTTTGTGCCAAGCATCGATCGAACCATCAAAATGCCTCCGTCGATGATGTCGCAATCGTGGATGGGATCGGATTTCAATAACGACGACCTGATTCGGGAATCGTCGATTATTGATGACTACAATCATGAAATTCTTCGCACGGAAACCTATGAAGGGCATGAGGTTTATGTGATTGAGCTCACACCTAAACCAGATGCCGCCGTGGTGTGGGGAATGGTCCGAATATGGGTGACTCAACAGGACTACCTGCAACTGCGTGTCGAGAATTTTGATCAACGCAACGAACTGGCCAACACGATGAAGCTCTCCGACATCAGAGAAATGGGAGGTCGGCTCATTCCCCCGCGATTTGAGCTAATTCCTGCCGATAATCCAAATCAAAAAACCATCATGACTTATCAGGCAATGGAGTTTGATGTGGATTTGAGTCCGGACTTTTTCACCCAACAGAACATGCGTAGGGTACGCTGATGAAACTGATTTTTACTTTAGCTTGGCGAAACATCTGGCGTAACAAGAAACGGACGCTCATTACAGTGGCTTCTATTCTGTTTGCGGTGCTTTTCGCCCTTTTCGGA
>JAIUMT010000381.1 GCA_022565415.1 Balneolales bacterium
ACAGCCTGATTCACAACGAAATTATCGCGGTTTCCACGCACTGATGAGTTAAATCGTGCATACGGGATGTCGAAACTGAGGGAAACGAAGAACGTGCCACGCCCTGTCGCGTTGAAATGCGTGTAATTTGCCTGAAGTTGACCGCTTCCGAAAATGCTGCGCGATACGGAAATATTATACCGGTCTATGTCTCCGAACGACTCGAGCGCGGTGAGCTGCGCCCTGAAGAAAATCCCTCTGAGTAACCGTGGAAAGCTTTGCGTGCGTGGCGTGCTGTAACTTAGCGAGTAATTGTACGTGGTCTGACCACTACTGAGGGTGGCCGACGAGCGCTCCAGGTTCCGAAAGCCAAGGCTCAACGACACCCGACCTAGACGGGACGTCAACGTTCCATCAATGGTTCTGGAGGTCAGATTCGTGAAATCGGTTACATCAACCCCACCCCGCACATACAGCGGCAATATATCGTTCGGAAGTCCTAAAAATGCATTGGCAGCATAGCGGTATCGAATTCCATTATTTACTTCCTGAAACCCCTGGGCATACCGGCTACCTGAAACATTCACAAAGCTATTAAACGGAGTCTGATAACTGAAACTACCCGTTGTGAGGCGGTTCGGCGAGTACTGAAATGTTCCGATAAGTCCGTCGAAAAACCGGCGGCTATACTCGGTAAGCACTGAATTCTGGGAATTATCGGGACCTTCAACAATTTCAGCCTTGGCGCGAATAGTACTTTTCCGATTGATACCATAACCGGCGTCGAAAAGTCCGACATAATACGGATCTGGATTGAATCCACTGGTGCGGGTGCGCCCCACATAAGCGGTGTAGTAAAAATCCTTCGGAGGCACAAAAAAGAACGGAACATTCAGGCGCTGCTTGACTTCGGTAATTCGTCCGTCGGGCGAGTACGTGACAATTCGAATATCATTAACCCCGTACGTTATCGGAAGCCGAATCTGATACTCTCCCGTCTCGTCTACATAGAAAAACTCAAACAACCGTTCGTTGATGAAAATTTCAATTTCGGAGTATGGGGGGGCGGTTTCGGCGATATTATATTCATCAAAAACCCGTGACGAGTACAGGGGTTCGTTGGTCGCGCTGATTCCCCGAAGTGCCTGATTGAATGTTATACCACGACTTTGAAGGTCGCCGACTACAACCTGCCGCACATATCCAGACGGACGATAGTATCGCCAGCGGGTATTGCCCCAATTCAAATCAGATCCCCGCACCGACGAATTTGTAAAAGAAAAGTTGGTCTGAAGGTCGCCTGAAAGCAGTTCGAGTCCGGCAACAAAAGCAGCTGAACTATTCTGAGTTTCTAAATTCTGAGAATTGAAGTTCAGGTTATAATCGAGGAATCCGCCGCGGAGCACACGAGGCTGACGTGGAATATGGGGTTCATTAAAATCAATGACTCCGGTGCGATCGGCCCGGCGTTGTCGCTGCAACATACGTTCTTGTCGGAGGCGGATTTGAACAGGCTCATCGGTAAATAGACGCATCGACAAATACGTCATATTTACATCAAACTCCATGTTGAAAATCTGTTGAAACGCGTCGGTAGACAAGTATACATCAAACTGATCGATTACAAAATCATCACGAGTGAGTCTTCCGGAGTTAGATTTATACCGATACGTGAGGTATCGATAAGTAAGATCTTCTAAGTCCAGTAAATCCAGCTGATACGTATTGCCGGCGTTTCCAATATAACCGGTGATTTTCATGTCCTCCTGATCGAAATCGGTATAGACGAGCATCATATTGAAAAGCTCACCGACGGGCAGAAAAAAGGTATCGTCTTTATAGTAGGCGACGATATTGGTGTTTATGATCTGCCGGAAACGAAAATCGAGAAATACCTCATCGTACTCTGCGTCGATTTGGGCGTGTGATTCCCTGACGAGACACAAACAGAAAAGCAGTAGTAAGATGCAGTGGAGGTAATTGGCGCGCATGGTTCATTTATTGTTGGCTGAAGATAACCATGCGGAAGCTTATGTATAGTCCAAATTAAAGGAATCTAACCGGATATAGAGAATTTCCGGAAAGATTATAAAGAATTAATGACCGCGAGAAGGGGTGAGAAAAATCAGGGAATGGTGATGGTGAATTCCTGTGACACTGGTTGCATAGGGAAACGAAAGTTCTGAGGAACATCTGGTCTCTCAGATACGATATTTAAAGAAAGTTTATACTGACCGCTTTCCAGACCTTCTGGCACAGCAATGCTTCTGTTACCATTAGTGAAAATACTAGTTACTTGTCGGCCTTGTAAAACGGTTTCATTACCTTTCTGAAGAGTGTAATTTACTGTTCCAATGAATGGAGCATTTCCAGTGTTTGAAGTGGTATAAAGAATTCTATCAGATGCAAATGTTGCGTTACTTACTTCTAGTTTTGTTTCGACCTGACCATTTCGATGATATACACCAATTACTTGTTCGAATACAAAACTAAGTTGAGTACTGACTGATTCTTCATCTGTATCTGCAATCTCAACTGACTCAGGTGTGGATGTAACTCTCAATCTTGTCCAGTGAACACCATTCGATATATCTCTGTTAGGTCTGAAGTTAATTCTTGCAGTTTGTCTCTGACCTGGCGCTAGTGTAAGTGCTCTAGGGAAGATTCTTAAGTTATCCGAAATATCAAATTCAGCTTTATCATTGTCGGTTCCATATAGCATGGTAACCTCGCCAAGTTCATCTGAAACTGGATATCCAAACTCAAAACTCAAAAGTATGTCTTGACTAATCTGAGTGTTATTAATAATAACAACAGATCCAAAATTATTCTCTAAGAAAACTGCTGTAGGCGATACGGTAACCTGAGAGTATGACACAATTGTAAAGCTTAGAAACAAAAGTGTACTGAAGAATATTTTCATAGTTGACGATTTTGA
>JAIUMT010000382.1 GCA_022565415.1 Balneolales bacterium
AGATCGCGCATCAAGTGCGCGATGACAAGTCGGAGACGCGACCTCAAGATAATTCCCAAAGACGTTCTAATCACACACGCTCGAGGCCTGACTCGAATCCAGTGCCAAGACACGCTGCACAACCTCATCCTCCGAATTAAATACAATAGTTTCAGACGGCTGAACGCTTTGTTTATCATACAACAGCCTGAATTCGTACTCAACGCCGGCCTCCACTCTTGGAAACTCAATCGTTGCACCATTTAATGCCAGATCTCGATAATCCCACTGAATATTTCCGGCACGCAACCATCGCGTTGAACCAACGCTTCGATACATGACCGTAGCACCCGGAATAGACGTAACCCGAACCCGCTCTGAAGCAACAGGACAACGAAGTTCAACATTAATTGCCGTATTACTAAATACATTTTCACTCCCCGGAAGATCAATATTCACAACATTACCATCGGTTAAGAAATTGTGTGTGGGATATTCGATAATCTCACCGGTTGAAAGAAGCCTGACCGAGATAACGGAAGGTGTTGGATAGGCGTTAATGTATGTGACAAAGGGTCTAGCCTGATAAACAGGACGCTGACACCAACGCGGAATAAACCGATTACCACACCTATAGGTAGTATAACCCACGAACACACTTCTAAATTGAGTATGCTGTGCCGGTAAATCTATAGTATGGGTCGCTCCCGCCCCCACTGAAATCAAACTCCGCTGCAACAATTGACGACCATTATTTCCAGATTCTAGAAAAGCCAGAAACTGAACATTTTCATTGCCCGGATTATTGATGTTTACTGTTGCATTAACCGTTGCACGCTGTGGTGATTCCACCCAAAACACAATCGGAAAAGCACTAACCTCAACTAGACTAATGGAAAAGTTTAAATTCCCGCTACCGGTATTTTCCTCTGTCCAGGTATTCTCGTTGAATTCGTATGTATAAATAGTTTCATCTTCGACCAGCTGATATCGTAAAACCATGTCCTGCAGACCGATATTATCAGGCACCAAGTCTCTGTCGAATGAAAAATTAAGCTCAGGAGCCAATGGCGTTTCAAGAATCCCGGTCGGTCCCACTTTTTGTGCGGCAACCTCAAAATCCGTTACAGGATTACCCGATTGATCTGCAATAAACACCTCAGACATTCCCAATACCGCTTTATTGTTCTCATTGGCCAGTTCAACCTGAGGAATAAAATCAGATACCCCGAGTTTTGATGAATCATAAAATCTATAATTTGCCGAAAGCTGACCGCTTACCGGTTCGCCATTCTGACCTCTCATGGTAACTCCAGAGCTAAGACTAATACCCGACGACATACTTGCATTCGGGGTAGTCTCCGACTGAATTTCAACATCATCCACCAAGGTTCCTGTCGCAGATGAGGAGCCCGCCGGTTGTTCAGCTGAAGAAATTCCCTCAGGTAAATTATTTTCATCGATGATTTCTACTTCAAAAAGATTCGATCCGACATCGACGAGTGTGAGCGTGGCAAATTTCTCCTCATACCCATCGCGTTCAATCAACACAACTACCTCAATCGGTTCGTCTTCTGATGGTACAAGTTCATTTCGGATGCCAAAGTTGACAAATCCGTTGTTGACAGTTACCTCAGAGAGCCTTGATGAGTAACTGTCAATGATACGATGTTGCTCTGGGGTGCCCTCCTCGTTCAAGAAAGTTACCCGAACATCGCCGGTAACCAGGTCTTCTGTGACGGCATCCAGCACTTGAATTGTGCCATACGTGTTAACCGGTTCAAGTTCTACGACAAGTTTAAAGTCATCTACGGCATCTTGCAGTTTTGTAACATCACAGGCTTGAATGGCCAGCAGGCAGATTCCGAAGCAAAAGATTGACAAAGATTGTTTGAAAAGTTTCATGATATCGTCTGTTTGATGAGATTCTTTGGTTAGCTGGATTGATTATAATCGATAGGATAGACCAAGATTGAACATAGGGTACCATTCGAATTCGTTCATTCCTTCCTGAAAACTTGACTGATTATCGGCTGTTGGTGCTATCATTCCTGTTCCAGTCATTCGTAATCTCGGTGCGCCAGTGTACATTAGTCCGAGTTGTGCATTTACCCTTAGTTTGGATCCGGCACGTATGGGATTGCCGAATCCCAATCCGAGGTATGGCGCAAATTTGTTCGGATATTCTATGAGGGCGTTCAGGCTGCCAAGTTGCTCGGGTTCGAAAACTCTGTCGTCAACTTCATAGGCTTCGCTGGGAGTCAAGTCGGTATCGACCGACCAGTTCAGATAGTAAACGCCTCCGACCAAAGCGATTCGGTCGCTAAACGGGTAGTAGTTAACCAACATGGAGAAATTGGAAGTCGACATTTCTGAAATGATATCGATGCTCGGATCGTCGTCAATTTCTCCGGAGAAGTTGTAAGAGAAAAAGTTGGCTGTTGCCTTGAGGTTCAGGTTTGAAGTTAGATTTGTGGTTACATCGATACCTACTCCATTGGTTCCGGCATTAATGCCGAGTGCGAACGTATCTGCCTGAGCGTTGCTTTCAGAGTAGATAAAGATCCCCAGAATGACTAAAAATGATAAACGTAGTTTCATGACTGATTAGATTTATTGCGTGTTTTTTGCCCCTTTTTGGCCCCTTTATACGGATATATTGACTATGAAAACTGTTGCGCCAGAATAAATTGACGAGGTTTCCGAGAGTAGAAAGCAAAACGTCAATTTGCTCTCAATTCGAATATAGTAAATTTATTTTGGAATGGCCGGACGAATAATGAATTGATAACAATGGAGATCGCGCGTCAAGCGCGCTAAGACAAAATAGAGAGACGTATCACGTGCGCGATGACAGAACTGGCGCGACCACACCCGTCTTCCCGAACGAGCGAAGCTAAAGCCACTTCATCCCGCACGAGC
>JAIUMT010000383.1 GCA_022565415.1 Balneolales bacterium
CCCGGCCCGGATTAAAATAACGGTGTCGATGCCACCCGCTGTCATGGCGTCGAAGTCGTTGCTCCAGTCTTTGGCCGCCCAGTGCTGAGCCGGAATATCGTGGGTAATTTCGTCTAAAAAGGTGCCGGATATGGGCTTCATAGGGTATTTCAGTAATAGTAGGGTAGCAGGCGGTCGATCAATTCCTGATCTATAATAATATCGTTTTCGTTGTATTCTGAGGGGAGTAATTCACGGTGAGCGACAAATACTTTTCGATCTTTGAGCAGTTGAAGCACATCGTCTTCGACCTGACTAAACGGCAACCAGGTTGTTTCGCGACCAGTGGCTTTGATGATGGCCCAATCCGCCCGGGCGAACGGTCCGGAAATGGTTGCAACGCTATCAGGATGACTCACAGGCATCGAATGTATCGGCAAATCGGTGTAATCCAGCGTGGTTTTAACATGCTCAGAGAACGAATAGCTGCCTTCGGGAAATCCGGCCAGGGTTTGCTGCCAATCGTTGTTTGCCATAAATCGCTGAATCGCATCGTGAGCTGTGAGGCTGTCGACAAAGGTGTACCGATTGTACGTTGTCGTATGAAATTCAATATACTGCTCGTTTTTCCAGACTTCGTAGTAGGACTCTTTGAGGGGTTCAACTTGAAGTGTATCTGCTGCAGTTTGTAAGGTCGCGTAGTACATCGCGGTGTAGTCGGCCACGCGGCGGTTCATACGAACATCGAGCGACGTATCTGGCCTTGTTCGGTGCGATTTCTCGGCCAAAATGGAATCCCGAACCGCAATTTCCAGTGCATGACGAAAATCGTTAACAATCCACTCGACCGGAATATCGGGCATGTGATACATAAATTGTCCGACGGTGAATTCATTGCCATCGACCATCGCAACCGTCGTGTCCATATTTATATCTGGTTGCAGTAGGTTGAGTTCATTGTTGAATCGGATGATTTCTTCGGGATGTGACCGGGTAGGCATGGAGGGCCGCATCATATCATAAAGCTGTCCGAGAACCACCATATCGACGGTAAGGTCGCTGGACATGACCTCATTTTTTATGAATGCCGCACTGGCTTCATCAAATCGCCGTTGAAAAACCTGGTGTTTGAGGCGATCGCGAATGTTGTTGAAAGTGGATTCATCCAGATTAATGGTCTCTTCTTCGTCCCAAACCCGGAAAATGTGCCAACCTCGCAGGGATTGCACGGGAGGGGAGATGTGATGCCGTCCCGTGGCAAAAAGTACGTTTTCGGGTTCTTCATCGAGTTCGTTGAACGTGACCCAGCCCATGTGTCCTGCGGTGCCAACGGCCGATCCAGCGCGAATCATGCTCTCCTCGGCTAGAACATCGAAATTGGCTCCATCATGCAGCATTCTGTACAGAGAATCGGCTTCCTGCTGGGATTGAGCGAAGATTTGTTGGGTTCGGAGGCGGGCGTTGCTGCGACGAAAAGCGGTGTAAACCTCGGCATCTGTGGGTTCGATCACAGACGGACGAACCTCGGTGTTGAGCAGGTGCCGGCGATTGGCCATTTCGGTGCGACGGCGGATGGCATCGCGAACAACGCGAAGGGTGTCGAGCTGGGAAGATCGTCCGACTTCAGCGATAATCATGCGCTCGAGCATAACTTTTGCGTAGTGGCGACGAATTTCCGGAGTGTCCCGAAATGGGGCGTAGGTTCCAAAAAGCTGATATTCTTGTATGAAATGTTCGCCAACGATTTCGACGCCGTTCCAGGTGGCCACGGGGGCCAATAAATCCTCATCATCAGAAAAACGACCGCAGGAAGCGAGAACCACGATTGCCACCATAAGAACGCCCAAATGGTGCAGTCTCATGATGGCTTGTGGTAGTGACCCCGAAGAAATTCTACGGGATGGATGAAAAAAGAACATGGTATCAGGCAGTTTCAGATTGTCGAAGTAATATCGTGACGATTTGATGCGGTTTGAGGGAGAATGAAACAGTCTCATTGTTGCCAAGTTGATTCAAACCGTCATCAGGCCATCGTTCGTACAGGTCAACAGAGGCCCATTCGTTAACTGGAATGCCGAATTTCGCGTGTGTTGTCTGCTCTGAATCGCTGAGGTTGTACATTCGCAGCACAGTTGTGACCCCATCGGGATGAAGTCGAAGCGAGGAAATCGCAACCAACGGATTGTCGAGCTGAATGATTGAGTTTTTGCGGGGGATGGAGTCACCGGACTTGAGATGTGGTAAATAAGGCATCTCGCGCACCCAAAGCGGATGTGAAAATGTTCGCGCGGCACTAATTGCAGTGTCAATTTCGGAGGTGTTCTCGATTCCGAGTCCGATGGTGGCTGAAATTTCGCGTAGGCATTGGGCTCCGGGAACATCGATTGCCGGACCAGCCTGAACTCTTCGAATTCGCCCGTTTCCGGTGGAAAGTAGTCCGACCGAGCGGTTGATGGTGAGGGCAACAGAGGTTTTGTCGGAATCGTTAATCAGTTCGAATTCGTGCAGACCCCGAGTGGCAATCCAGGTGGTGAAATGATCTGATTGTAGCAATACAAAGTCATTCATGTGCTGGGTTCGGTACTCTAACTCGCCCGGATACGCTTTATAGCGCTCGGGAGCCGATTCCGGAGTTTCGAAGCTGATTTGGTGCCTCTGGGCCAGGCGGAAATGCCCATCCGCAAGTGCTGTTTTCGTTAGTACTCCGGTTGGGAGGATCAATCGCATGCGACCGTCTTTCGCGGTATTTGTGTAGGAGACCGCGATTTCGATATTTCCATCCGGTTGCAATTCTATGCGTGTTTTGATGGGGATGGAAATGATTTCGTTGTCGGACAAAGATCGTGGAACATCAATCGTGAACAAGGCTGTTATGGCGTTTGTGTCGCCGTTTTCTACAAAGGCTTCGGAGA
>JAIUMT010000384.1 GCA_022565415.1 Balneolales bacterium
AGATGACCAGGCTGTCGTACATTCGTCTAGCCATGACGGGCTCTGAAGGCGAAATGATGCGACGGTCAGACCATCATTACACCGGGAATGAGTTTCGTGTGGCCTCGAATCCGAAGCCTGCCACCATCCTGACCGCACTTCGGGGCGTTCTTGGCGAAGAGAAGTTTAATGAAATCCACCGCAAGATGTTTGAGGTTTGGAGCTTCAAGCTTATGAGTCCGTACGACTGGTTTGCGTTTATTGAGGCGGAATCGGGACGGGATTTGTCCTGGTTCTGGCGTGCATGGTACTATGAAACCTGGACAATGTATCAGGGCATCGAGTCAGTTCGGGAAGGGCGACGAAATACAACAATTACCATTCGCGATAATGGCGATGCGCCTATGCCGGTTCATCTCACGCTCTGGTTGGCAAATGGTGAGAAGGTAGAACACATCACCGACTCGGTAGATGTGTGGCTTAGCGGAAAACGCACCAAGGCTATTTCAGTGCCATATTCCGGTGTAAAACGCATTGAAATTGATTACCACAGACATTTTCCCGACACCGATCGTTCGAACAACGTCTGGGAGAAATAAAACAAAAAGGCTCCCGCAGCAACTCGGGAGCCTCATTTTTTTAATAGGTTAACGACCAGTTTTTTACGAATACATCAGAATGAGAGATTGCTCCTATTTCAAGCAGGTATTCTTCCATATAGGCCCGCACAGACTTGTCCGATTCCCAGACGACTTCCGCATCGTATAGCATGGAAAATCCGCCGCCACCCTCGGCACGATAAGAATTTACGGCTATGGTAAAAACAGCGTCATTTCGCACAGGATTGCCTTCATAAGTCAGGTTTTCAATACGCTGGCCTACTGGCTTACTCAGATTAATCTGATAATCTGCCCCGGCTATTGTGTCGAAGTTGAATCCAGCCCAGCTTCTGTTAATCACGGGTGCTCCATTCTCGGCACCTTCAAAATACTGAGAGGTATGTTCCAGAAAGTCACGAAGCTGTTGCCCGGTAATTTCCATTTTGTAAAGCATGTTTTCGAAGGGATAGATTTGAGCAAGATCACGTCGGGTCACTGCACCCGGACCAAACTGCGCCCCGGTGTTAAAAGCTGCCGCCGCAGACAACTGAGCTCCGGTTACATGCAATTGCACTACATGAATCAGGTCTATAATCGGAGAGTCTTCAATACGGGCAGTGCGGGCACTCCAACTATCGGGTGTTGTGGCTACCGAGAAGTTCACATGTTCGCGTACACGTTCGTGAGCATCCGACGCCAAATCGACGATCGCCTGACTTGCCTCCGTATGTTCTACCGAATGAACCGTTGTATTCGAGGAAACAGCTGAAATGGTTAAATCTTCGTTTCTGGTTAACACAAACTCAACAACCCCGAGGTGGGATCCCCAACGACCGGCCTGAACAACCGGAACCTCGTTTCCATCAGGACCCGTTATCGTCTGGTCGTCGACAACTCTGTGCGAATGTCCGGTTATTGCCAGATTGATACCGGGCACGGATTCAATAGCTGCACGACCAAAATTTTCCATTGCGACCCCTTCAATATCGTAAGAAGACCTGGACTCAATAGCAGAGTGCATCAGCAATACAACAAACTCGGCTCCGGCTTCCCGGACTTCAGCCACAAATCGCTCTGCGGCTTCAACACCATCAGCAAAATCAATAATTCCGCTAACCCGAGGACGATCCCAGACCGCAGAGCCCGGGGTGGTAAGTCCGACAACACCGACCTGAACTCCGCCTACATTTTGAATAATATAAGGTCTGTAGTATGGGTCATTGGTGCCGGCCCGGTATGCATTCGCTGCAAGTATGGGTACCGTGGTCTGACTAATCCTCTTGTCGAGGTAGGGTACACCAAAATTGAACTCGTGATTACCCAAAACGGCGGCATCAAATTTCATTTTGGCCATCGCATCGAGCAACGGATACGAAGGAGCGTCTTCGGCAACGGTAGAGAAATATTCGGCAAACTGATTTCCCTGAATCCAGTCGCCGGCATCTAGCAACATGGTAAATTCGTGTTGACGCCGAACGGAATCAACCAACGTGGCAACTTTTGCCAGCCCGTAACGCTCTTCGGGTTGGTCGGTAGAGTAATCAAAAGGAAGAACCCAACCGTGCAAATCGGTTGTTGCCATAAAAGCAACGGTCACGGAGTCGCCCATAGCCAGCGGAGGCGTAACCGGATCGGAAGCAGAACATCCGGCAACGAACAGCGCAACTGCGAAAATGAGTATTCTATTGAAACGATTAAGCATAAATAACAGGTTTTGTTAGCATTGTAGTCTGATAGGAGCAAATAAAGTGAATTGACAACGTGCACCTTTCGCTCTTATGCCAATTAAGCTACCCAATTTAATACTCTAAATTTGTTACATTTGGTAACTGAAAAAAACACGAACATTTAACTCAAAGTTTGGCACAACACATGGCTGAAAGACGATTCTGGCTGATGAAATCTGAACCGGATGAATTTGGCATCGACGACCTCATCAAATCTGAAAATAAAACCACCCGCTGGACAGGTATCCGTAATTATCAGGCGCGTAATTTCATGCGAGATGATATGAAAATAGGGGATGGGGTTTTGTTTTATCATTCCAACGCCAAGCCACTCGCCATAGTTGGATCCATGTTTGTGTCTAGCGAGCCATATCCAGATTACACGCAGTTCAAGCCCGATTCAAAGTATTTTGATCCGAAAAGCACCGAGGAGAATCCGCGGTGGCACCTCATTGATGTGACGTTTGTTCAAAAGTTTGATCCGCCAATTTTGAGGGAGAATCTGCGGAATGTAGAAGGGTTAGAAGATCTGATGTTGCTACAACGAGGATCACGTTTGTCGATTCAGCCGCTA
>JAIUMT010000385.1 GCA_022565415.1 Balneolales bacterium
ACGACCGTTCAGAAAAAAGGAAGCCTTCATTGGTAAATTCGAATCCAGCGGCGCCAGCTCTGTAGCCTGCTGCGTTTGTCCCTGCTGATGTAGCCACTCGAACATCTCCTGCTACACGCGCACCAAGCCAGATACCAGCTTCGAAAAGATGCTCGGTACCCGTGCCAGCCGGATATTCCATACTAGGTGGTCCAACGGGTACGGTTCTGACGTTTGGTCTACCGATGGTACCAACATTGGTGAATGAAATTCCGAGATTGCTAACTTCAACAGCTTTTTGCTCAAATACTTGTTGAGCACTCAAATCGTGCGAGAACAGGGCTCCAATAGCTACGGTCAACACGATTTTAGACAGTAATTTTTTGTTCATCAAGATTGTCAGGATATAAAATGGAGTGAGAACAGATATAAAAAAATACAATATACCGATTGCTAATTCTCTCTGCTAATTTAAACCTATTTCCCCGAAATGAAAACTGTCGGGGGGCCAAATGCTCAAGTGTTAATACTTAGATAATATGGTACTATCGCGAACACATCCATAAAGTGATTTGGCACAGGATTCAGTATATTGCATCTATCAATTTACCAATAAATCACTAAAAAAGCGCTTTTTTTCTGATTGTCGTAACCATCATTTTTTTATCGTCTCTATTTCTGACAACACTCTTTATACGAACCGATTAACATTTTTCACCATGCATTTTCGCTCTACTCTACTGTTTCTACTACCACTTATACTTCTCCTGACATCCGCAGAGGTTCATGCACAGTATGTTGCAGATGATTCCCCCATTTCGATAGCCGAAGCCAGAGACCTCCCTTTAGGGTCAACTGTTACCATAACCGGTTGGGTATCGGTAGCCAACGAATTTGGCGGACCTTCTTTCATTCAAGATAATACCGCTGGAATGGCTATTGTTTCTTCTGATTTCTCTACTACAGTTGCCACGGGCGACTCCGTTGTGGTAACGGGAACATTGGGTGAGACGGGTAACTCTCCATTTACCACCGGCACCGGATTGCGACACGTGTCTGGAGGAAACTTTGAGTTCAATCACTTTCCTGAGTCAAATCAGGTCCCAGTTGCAGTTCAAATATCTATCGAAGAAATGAACTCCGGCGATTTTGAGTCCCAGTTGGTTCAACTAATCAGCGTTCCAATTTTCAGACTAAACGACACCGAACTTTTTACTGGATCTTTCGCCGGTAATACAAACTATACGGTCCGAAAAGACGGAATATCCGGCATTTTACGCATTTCCAGTGGTACTGACATTGTAGGAACACCTGCCCCCGACGATAATGTTGATGTAACCGGAGTAATCAGACGGTTTCGTGGAACATACGAGCTATTACCACGCTCACTCAACGATTTAATCGATAACCCATTCGTTCTTCCGGGATCTGATTTACCCCTTTCAAGCACGTTAGATGTAATGACTTGGAACATTGAGTGGTTCGGTGATGAGAGCCGCGGCCCCTCAGATCTTGAGCTACAATTTCAAAATGTAAAATTATTCATTGAGGAAACTCAAATGGATATCTACGCACTTCAGGAAATCGCAAGCGCCTCCATGTTCGCCCGACTAGTAGACGAACTTGAAGACTATAGCGGATTTATTTCGCCAATGGGACTTACACAGCGCCTGGCTTATCTCTACAATACCAAGGCTATTGATTCGCTGAGTTCCGGGAATGTTGCAATCGGGTCATCATCAATTGTAGATGAAGATGATACTTCATGGCCAGGCGGGCGTTCTCCCTTAATGTTCGAGTTCAATTTCACTGCTGAAAACAAAACCAGACGAGTTCGTGCCATTAACATCCATGCCAAAGCTTTCTCATCTCAATCGGATTACGAAAAACGTGTAGCAAACGCGAATTTATTAAAACAATATGCCGACTCGCGAAATCGCGACGATAAACTCATCATTCTTGGCGACTACAACGACGATGTTGTTTTTTCAACCTATCAATCGAACACATCACCCTATCAGATATTTGTAGATGACCCCCGCTACGAAATTGTTTCCCGGGTTCTGAGCTTAAACGGAGACGCATCCTACCCCGGATTCTTTAACAGCATGATCGACCATATTACAATCAACGAAAAGCTGTTTGATTATCATATTGATGGTGCCCAGCGTGTTTTCAACCCAGATGAAATCGTTACGAACTACTTATCAACTACATCAGATCACTACCCTGTTTATACCAGATTTCATTTTAATCAGGATGTTAGTGCTGATGAGCCCTATTTCGACAACCCTGTTGCCGTTACTCTTTCTCAGAATTATCCAAATCCGTTTAATCCGACAACAAACATTCGTTTTACACTAGACGCTCCTGATCAGGTAAAATTATCTGTTTACGATGTAACTGGCCGGCATATTAATACTTTAGTCGACAATAGCACCTATACAAGCGGAACTCACGAAGTCCGTTTTGATGGCTCTGCCTTATCCAGTGGACTCTATCTCTACATTCTACAAACAGGTAGCGGAATTCAGCTTACACAAAAAATGATGCTGATAAAGTAACTCCTGCCGCAAGCAATTTTAACAGCTGCTAACTCTTCACTGGGTTAGCGGCTTTTTTTATGCCTGAATTCGGAACAAAATGCATAATCCAGGTCATAAAATAATACGGGAACATGATTTATACCTCTAAGTATAACCGAATAACCTATCCGATATAAAATAGGATGAAATCAAAAGGATAATTTAAAAAACGAAACTATGACAATTCGATACCATTCATCAGGTAGACTCCCCTTTGCACTGATGCTTCTTTTAACAGCAACGTTGGTAAGTTGCGACGTATTAGATGAAGCGTCTGATGCTCTTA
>JAIUMT010000386.1 GCA_022565415.1 Balneolales bacterium
CCATACATTCCCTTCCTCTAAAGGGAATGTGAATTCTACGGTAGTGTCGGTATTGGCAACCTGTTGAGCCGAAGTGGCATCTGGAGTACAAAAGAAAATACCCAGCGTAATAACTGCTGCAAGGAAATTGAACGTTGATGAATATGTTTGGTTTTTCATGATGATGCCTCGTTAGATTTGGTAGCCCCACGAGCAAATTGATGACCTAATTCAACAGGGTATTTAAGAGAATATCTTTTACGGATGAATCCTGAAATCAACGATCGTTGTAGCATAATGATTTAGTTTTAATTAATCTTGACTAAGAAGATAAAGAGCATGTTAGATAATCCCCTCTACAATACCAAATCTAAGTTAAGGTTTTTTATTTCCGTCGAAAACCTGGTTAGTACAAACGAAGCTACTATGATTGTCGTCCCGCACGAGCGAAGCGAGATGCGGGATCTTCCTCACACTACATACCAACCCTATCTGGGAGATCGCGCATCACGTGCGCGAAGACGAGCCTAGACGAAGAGATCGCGCATCACGTGCGCGATGACATCATGAGATGCACAAGCATAACCCCCAATCGTCGTCCCGCACGAGCGAAGCGAGATGCGGGACCTCCCAATACTATTTCATGAGGGTAATTTTTTGCACGGTTCGGAGTCCAGAGGATTGGAGTTCTACCAAATAAACTCCGCTCGAAAGTGAACGTGCATCGAACGAAACCTGATGCGCGCCTGAGGCCTGTACCTGGTCGACCAGTGTGGCGACCTCACGACCATGTAAGTCAAACACTTTGACCAAAGTATGTCCCGCTTCGGTGATTTCATAATTGAGTGTAGTGGCTGGATTAAAAGGATTTGGATAAGCACTGAGCTGAATCTCCCGTGGAAGTTCATCGGGCATCTCTACTGATGTAGATCGAATAAATGTCGTATCGCCGGTGAGAACGCCACCGATGTAGTAAGCAGACAAGGCAGAATAGCTTGACCCATCAGCAAGAACTGACGCCCATGATCTAAAACCAACTTCATTTTGGTACGTATGAAAGTCAGTTGAATATCCCTCAAACCCTCCCGATTCTTCATATCCATCTCGTTCAACAAACGTAAAAACACCATAATTAGGGTGACCTAAGTTTTGCATTCTCCTCATCAAAGTATCTACTTTGTTCGTGTACACACGCACCGGCCATGGCTCACACATTCCCGTATCATCACAAGGATATTTACTAAAATCGGCCATAATCTCAGAGTCTATTTCCCCATCCCGAAACATATCCCCTCCAAGAGTTCCAGGATATCGGGTTAAGACATTGTTTTTCATACACAACTCAAATGTACTTTCTCTAATACCTGCATTTTCAATGCGTTTGGCGTGAATTTGTCCGCATTGACCTTTTCCTGCTGTCGAATCGGCTTGAATAACTTCCCACCTTGCAAGATCACAAGCTATGACACTGCATTCAGGAGATGAGGTTCTACGCCGATAGGTCCATACATTCCCTTCCTCTAAAGGGAATGTGAATTCTACGGTAGTGTCGGTGTTGCCAACCTGTTGAGCCGAGATGGCATCAGGTGCACCAAAGTAGAGGCCAAATATGATTGCTACTGCAAAGAAACTGAACGTTGATGAATGTGTTTGGTTTTTCATGATAATACCTCAATTTGGGGAGTTATTTGAGTAATGTAATGCGCTGTATAGATGCGTTACCACCAATTTGTGTTTTAATTATATATACACCACTAGCCAGATTAGTACCGTCAAATCTAAACGTATGACTACCAGATAGTAGCGTATTATTTGATAACGTGGCAACTTTCTGACCAATCGTATTATATACTTCAATATAAACGTTGGATTCTTCTTCTATAGTCAACCGCATTGTTGCCACCGGGTTGAATGGATTGGGATATATTGATACACCAACTGTTGAATCCACGACATTATTAACATCCGAGAAATTCATATCGGCATCTGGATGCCGATACATAGCATCAATACCCTCGTACCTGTTAAACAACAAACTACTATACATATCGTACATATCCGACAGAATTTTCTCAGAAACACCGTGCTTACGTTCAAGCTCCATGACACGATCCAAGTGGTTAATCGCTTGCTCTAGTTCACCAGATTGCTCTGCATAATAGAAACCGATCCAATGGGCTGACAATTCGACTCTGGCATTGGCCGAGCGATTTATCAATTCTACAGCAGACCTCGAAGCAGAATATAAATCCTCTTTCAACATGTGCTTAAAGAATAAATCAACTATAAGCTCCTCTTCCCGCGAAAAAGAAAGTTTGCCACTCTCAGCTTGCAATCTATTTTTGATGCGATCAAAAAGGGCAACAATGACTGCTTCATTTTCTTGTTTTTCCGTCTCAAAATATTCGGGATTCCACATCACTGCCGTTACATGCATGAAATCTTGTATATCCTGAATAGTTATATCTCCAGAAGTTAATCTAGTACGAAGTCCATCAGACTGGTCACGCAGATGAGCTATAAAGCTCGATTGATTCTCACCCATGTTTTTGTGAGGAAGCTCTCGATAAAATTGATTTTGGTATAAATCAGATTCCTCGGGAAGTTGCGTAGCGCCGGGTGTTAAATTAGGATCAGAAGTTAAGGGTGCTAAATGAACTAGCGTTGTAGCGTTGTAGCGTTGTAGCGTTGTAGCGTTGTAGCATAATGATTTAGTATTAATTAATCTTGACTAAGACGATATATAGCATGTTAGATAATCCCCTCTACAATACCAAATCTAAGTTAAGGTTTTTTATTTCCGTCGAAAACCTGGTTAGTACAAACGAAGCTACTATGATTGTCGTCCCGCACGAGCGAA
>JAIUMT010000387.1 GCA_022565415.1 Balneolales bacterium
TCATCAGACTGGGTATTCTTCACCACGTACAACACCGAAGAAGCGCACACCATGCTCGAGGTTAATGCCTCCCGCGCCGACAAAGATTTCATCGTGGCTGTAAACTGGCGCAAAGCGGCAGAATTAGTTGCTAACGGTCGTGGCAAGCAAATGCCCGGAACCTATTACCACAACTACTATGAGGGAAATCAGGGAATTGCCATATCCGAACAAAAAAGTGGCGTTACTGTTCTTGACACCCGCGAACTGGATGAAGAAAATTTCATCTACTATCTACCAACTCCTAAGTCGCCGCACGGTGTCGATATTGATCCGTCGGGTGAACTTATTGTAGGCGGAGGAAAACTTGCAACGGTCATTCCTGTGCACTCGTTCTCACGCATGATCGAAGCTATCGAAAATCGCGATTATGATGGCGTTATTGACGGAATTCCGGTGCTTAAGTACGAATCGACCATCGCTGGCGAAGTTGAGAACCCCGGATTAGGCCCATTGCACACCGAATTCGATGGCAGAGGATATGCTTACACCTCGGTTTATATTTCTTCTGAAATTGTGAAATGGTCGCTCGAAACGTTTGAAGTAGTAGATCGCATCGACGCATACTACTCTATCGGTCACCTGATGATTACCGGCGGCGACACTACCGATCCTGACGCCCGTTATATGGTCGGACTCACCAAAACCGCCAAAGATCGTTACCTGCCAACCGGTCCGAAGCAAAATCACCCGGCTCAATTGTACGATATTTCGGGCGATCGCATGCAATTACTGCTTGATTTCCCAACCATTGGCGAACCGCACTATGCACAATCCATCCGCGCCGACAAAATCGTAGATCAGGTAGCGCAAATCTACGAGATGGAAGACAACGATCACCCGTATGCCATCCGACGAATCGTAGATAACCGCGTAGAACGTCAAGGTAACGTGGTTCGGATTTACATGGGCGCGACACGAAGCCACTTCCGACCCGATAATATTGAAGGTATTAAAGTTGGCGACACCGTTTACCTCCACCTTACCAACCTCGAGCAAGAGTGGGATGTGGTTCACGGAATAGCCATCAAAGGCATGCAAAATGCGGAAATCCTGGTAGCGCCGGGTCAGACCAAGACCATTAAATGGACTCCGACCCGAACTGGAATCTTCCCGTTCTATTGCACCGCATTCTGTTCGGCATTGCACCAAGAAATGCAGGGATATATCCGCGTTTCGGCTGCCAATTCAGATGTACCGATAAGCTGGCGAACAGGCTTGAACTAGATCAAAGCGCCCAGCTGGTGAACCGGCAATATGTAATTAGTGCCACCATCAGTTGGCCAAAACGCTAACTAGTTCTTCGAACTAACCTAACTGGCGAAAGGCGCCAACTATTTTAACGCACTAACCAGCAACAAACTAAACCCCGGGGGACACAAACCGAGTCCCCCCAAAATGCAGATTAGCATTCATCCCTCAGTTGAAAGATTGCCCTCCGACAACTGAGGAGACCCATTAGCTCGGTCCCGGAGTGACATCCGGACCGGGAATCGAAACCACATCCGGTACATAACAAACGAATCTGAAATTGGCCAAACACCACGTTTTGCCCAAACTCGAACACTATTATGAAACCCACATCCAGAATCCTGATGGCCATTGCGGCCCTAGCCCTCGTCGGACTATACTACTTCCCGTTTTGGACCATCTCCATGCACGCGCCCCAATACCCCGAAGGCATCGGGATGTACATTCATATCGACGACGTAACCGGTCATAAGCGCCACGATCTCCAAAGCATCAACACCCTAAACCACTACATCGGCATGGCCGAAATCCACAAAGAAGACTTCCCCGAATTTGTGGTGATGCCCTGGATAATCGCAGCTGTAATCGGTCTCGGGATCGTCGCTGCAGCCATGGGCAACATCAAACTGGTGTACGGGTGGCTCGGTCTGATGGTGATTCTTGGCATAGTCGGATTGGTCGATTTCTACCTCTGGGGCTACGACTACGGTCATAATTTGAGTCCCGATGCACCCATCAAGATTCCGGGCATGAGCTACCAACCGCCCATGATTGGATGCAAACAACTGCTCAACATCAACGCCTGTTCCTGGCCGTGGACGGGATCCATCTTCATCGGAGTTTCGGTGGCTTTGGCCGCCGGTTCAGTCTGGATTGAAAAATTTAACCCATTCGGAAAGTAATCATGAGAAACACCACCAAAGCATTATTTCTGATGGGATTCATGGTGATGTCGTGCGGGCAACAACAGAATTCCGACCCGGGAGCCGAATTCGGAAGAACATCATCTGAAGTGGTTCTTTCCAGCAACGGATTTCCCATGAATTATGGCGTGGATGTGTGCGCCCAATCGGGTGACCTCATCGAAACCGTACGGCATGGTGGCAGAATGGTGCTCGACAACGGAACCGATTTGCGATTCAAGTCCTCCGAGGATTTGGCGAAATACTATCTACACATGCAAAATCGCGACGAAATCGCTTCAATCGAGGTGGTTGATTTCGCTCACGGGCAAAAAATGCTGCCTGTAAACGAACTGATTTACTTGCGAAGTGCCAACCGACCGAGTCCGGGCGGATACAACATCACGCCTATCGACAACGCAAACGAACGCATGAAACGAAACATTTCCGATGCCTATCCGGGCGAGTTTCTAAGTTGGAACGAGCTCCTCGAAACGGTAAAAGGTGACCTATGAAAACCCAACTTTCCCTTATGATGCTGGCTCTGATCACATTCATGAGCTGCGCGCCTCAACCACAGCCCATCCATTTGAACAGCGACAACTGCGCACATTGCCGAATGATGA
>JAIUMT010000388.1 GCA_022565415.1 Balneolales bacterium
AAGTCACCAAAAGATTTGTGCACATTTTTGAACTCGAGGATTTTGTTCCCCATGCGCGCCATATTCACTTCCAAACGCACTTCATCGTCTTGTTTGCGTGAGGAGGCCTTTTTCTCTGTTTCGTAGAATGCTGAAATCCGGGATTTCGACTTGGTTGTTCGGGCTTTGGGCTGACGGCGCATCCAATCCAGCTCTTTCTTCAGCAGCTGACCGGCCTTGGCGACTTCCGTGGCAAAAACCTCTTCGCGCTCGGCACGTTTTTCCAAATAATAACTGTAATTGCCCTTGTGATGGTACAATGTGCCATCGCTCATCTCTAAAATCTGATTACACACCCGGTCGAGGAAGTACCTATCGTGCGTTACCATTAGCAACGTCATGTTACTGCGACTCAGATAATTCTCGAGCCACTCAATCATGTCGATATCCAAATGGTTCGTCGGCTCATCCAAAATCAGCAAATCAGGTTCATCAATCAGCACAAAAGCCAGCGCCACACGCTTGCGCTCACCACCCGACAACGTCGAAATCTTCTGATCTAAATTATGGATGTTCAACTTGCCAAGAATCTGCACCAGACGTTGCTCGAAATCCCAGGCATTTGCCGCATCCATCTCCTCTGTGGCCTTCTCGAACGCCGCGGCAGTCTCGTCGTTATACTCCTCCGCCTGCGCATTTACCGCTTTTTCGTAGGCCAACGCCACACGCGCAGCTTCGGAGTGTCCGCCCGAAATATATTCGCTTATGGTCTGATGGGGTTTCAGCTCGGGTTCCTGCTCCAGAAATCCGGTGCGGATGCCGTTTCGGGTCATCACTTCGCCTGTGTCCGGATTTTCGAGCCCCGACAAAATGCGTAGAAGCGTCGATTTTCCTGTTCCATTGGGGGCAATCAAGGCGGTTTTGTCGCCTTTTTGAATACCAAAGGTGAGGTCTTCGAACAGGATTTTGAGTCCGTAGTTTTTGGATAGTTTGTCGACCGATAGATAGGTCATGAGCGGATTTTGTGTCTGGATGTACGATTCGTGGTGCAATTGCGCTGAAAAAGTTCACAAATTGTGAATATTTCGGTTTATTTCTCGTCGTTTCGCAGCTAATTGCACGTTTTGCTACAGCCTGCAAAGATACGGAAAATCGCAAAAATCCACTTCATTTACTACAATTCCCGCCTCAAAACAGCCTCTGCCGCATGAAACCCACACATTCCATGAACCCCACCCCCCGGCGGAGGCGCCGATGAGCAAAAATACAACCCCTCCGCCGGAGTCGCATCCGGAGCACACATCGAAACCGGCCGCGAAAACTGCTGCCAGATATCCTGGTTCCCCGCATTGATATCGCCCCCCACATAGTTCGCATTATACGCCTCAAACTCCCGGGCGTTGATCGAAATCTTAGCTTCAATCAAATCTCTAAATCCCGGAGCAAATCGCTCAATCTGAGACTCAATCGCCTCCGTCATGTCCACGTTCGACCCATTCGGAACATGACAATACGTCCACAAGGTCTGTTTTCCACCTTTTACCCGCGACGTGTCGACTAAACTCTGCTGACCCAACAACACATACGGTCTCTCCGTATCTCGTCCTTCGCTCATATCCTTCTCTGCCTTTGCAATCTCTTCAAAAGTCCCGCCCAAATGCACTGTTCCAGCTTTTCCACACAACGCATTCGTCCACGGAACCGGCTCGCTCAAGATATAATCCACTTTAAACGCTCCCGCTCCATAACGAAATTTCCCCAACTTTTCTTTGTAGCCGGATGGAAACCCGTCGCCCACAATTTTCAGCACATTTTTGGGCGCGAGGTCGAACAAAACAGCCCGCGACGGCGGAATCTGATCCATACTCGTAACCTTGGTTCCGGTTCGGATTTCGCCACCGAGGGATTTCAGATACGACGCCAGGGCATTTGTAATAGCCCGGGAGCCGCCTTTTGCGACGGGCCAACCACCGGCGTGGACAGCTGTGGCAAGCACCAGGCCAATGGCAGAGGTAAGGGGCTTATCGAGGGGTAACATGCTGTGCGCGGCGATGCCGGCGAACAACGCCCGGGTTTCCTCATTTCGGAAACGCTTCACCAGGCTCGATGCCGGTTGCATGGCGTTGAGTCCGAACCGGGCCAACAACAACGGACGGGAGGGCAACCCGAATGGCGCCAGAATATCCCGCGTGAAATCTTTCCAGTGCTTCAATGCCGGCTCGACCAGATTCCTATAGGTATCCCCATCAACCCCTAAAGATTCACAGGTTTTGTCCAAATCCATGTATAAGCAAGCCGCCTCGCCTCCGTCTAGCGGGTGCGCGACGGGAATTTCGGGCTGAATCCATTCCAATCCGTGTTCGTGCAGGGGCAGGGTTTTCAAAAACGGCGACGAGATTCCTATCGGATGCGCCGCAGAGCATACATCATGCCAGAATCCGGGACGCAAAAGTTCTTTGGTTCGTGTTCCTCCGCCAATGGTTTCTTCCGATTCGAGCACCAGTACCGAATGACCTTTTTGAGCTAGTCGTACCGCTGCCGCCAGTCCGTTCGGACCCGATCCCACCACTACCGCATCGTATTTGTAAGTACTGCTCATAAAATTAAACTAGACTAAACTAAATCCATCACCACCGCATCGTAAAATTAAACTAGGCTAAACCAAATCCATCACCAACGCATCATAACATAAAAACAAATCAGGCTACACTGGATGCACCGCAATCGAATTTACAACTTCCGCTCATAAACACCAGATCACCACAATCGATGTCATATTCGTAGGTACTGCTCATGAAAGTCGGATGTTATCAAAACCCTCAT
>JAIUMT010000389.1 GCA_022565415.1 Balneolales bacterium
ATTTGATGGAGTTCTCAGCTCGAAATGCAAGTGAGGCGGACCTATTCCGGTGTCGCCGGTAAATCCGATTAAATCGCCTTTTTTAAAGTGAATGTCGAGATGTTCCAGATTTTCGTTAAAATCGGCCCTGAAATTTTGAAATCGTACTTCATCCACTGCTTCGCGAATACTAGGTATGAAATCCATCAAATGGGCATACATAGAGTAAGAACCGTCATTATGCTTGAGGTAAATTACATTTCCGTAACCGGTAGGTGATACTCCAACCCGATTTAATACACCATCACGGCTGGCATAGACTCGAAATCCGCGTTGACCCCAAGTCCCCACATCGATTGCGGCATGAAAGTGAGCCGATCGGGTTTCGCCAAACGTTGCCGACATGTAATCACTGGCGTTAGTAGGCCACAAGTACCGGGTTTCGGGCGATAAAAAGGGGAGTTTTGAGGTGTCAGGGGCTACTTGTGCAAAAGTCGTAGAGAAGCCAATAAGTAAAATTGCTGCTATTTTCAGGGAAATATGCGAAACCTGCGTTGCAAGTTGCTGCATGGGGGTTATCTAACCTTTTGAAACGTTGATGGAAATGGTTGAAAGTACGTTGTCGTTGTGTAGAATTCGAGCCTCGGCCTTGTCGCCGTGATTAAGCGGACCCACACCTGCGGGAGTGCCGGTGTAAATCAGGTCTCCGGGGAGCAAGGTGAAATATTCCGACAATCGTGAAACGAGAACATCAACCGGAAAAAGTAAATCTGTTGTGTTGCCGTCTTGTTTGATTTCATCGTTAACGAACATTTGTACCTGAATATTGGCGAAATCGATGTTGGTCGTTGAAATGAAGGTTCCGATTGGTGCAAATGTATCTAGTCCTTTAGCAAGCAACCAGGGTAGAGACTTTTCCTTTAACTTCGACTGAATATCACGAGCGGTGATGTCGATTCCTGCTGCGATGCCAGCAATATGCGATAAAGCATCGCTTTGAGATATGTTCTTGCCTACTTTGCCAATCGCTATTACTAGTTCTGCTTCGTGATGAACCTGAGTGGACTGATTGGGAATGATTACAGTTCCGTGGTTTTCGAGCAGTGAGGTAACTGGTTTCGAAAAGATGACCGGTTCGGATGGGATTGGATTATTAAGCTCTAAAGCATGATCGGCGTAGTTTCGTCCGATGCAATAGATTGTTTTTGGGGTAAGATCGGGGAGTCCGGGTAGATTGTTAATCATTATTCAGGTATCTGTGGATTAGCAAAAGTACAAAGATAGGGATATTCACAGAAATTGGGGTGGCTCATGGCAGAGAGATTTTAAGCACGTAAGACGATAGTTAGATGTTGTCTTAATAGTTTGTCCGGGAGGTATAGAGTGCTACTGAATCTTTCTTAATAGACCTGAGGTAACTGTTAGGGATGTAGCGCATCGTCTTCTCGCCCTGTTGCTTAGGTAATCTATATGTAGCGATTATATTCTGTGCACAGTATTCTAATGCTACGTGCTTTACTCAAAAAAAAAGCCACTTTCGACGAATCAAAAGTGGCTTGAATTTGATAGCTGAGAAGATTTATGCTTCTACAACAACATTAACGAATTTACGAGCATTTCTGCCAACGCTAAATTCTACAACGCCTTCAGAGAGAGCGAAGAGGGTGTAATCGTTACCAACACCAACGTTTTTTCCAGGATGGAAAGAAGATCCGCGCTGACGAACGATAATGTTTCCGGCAAGAACGTGTTGTCCACCGAATTTTTTAACACCGAGTCGTTTCGATTCGGAATCGCGTCCGTTTCTAGTGGAACCACCACCTTTTTTATGTGCCATGGGTCGTTACCTCGTTTAATTTAAACAGTGATGTTGTCGATACGGATTTGAGAAAGCTTCTGGCGGTGGCCAGTTTTTTTCTGATATCCTTTACGTCGTTTCTTTTTGAAAACGATAAGTTTGTCGGCTTTAACCGTTTCTAATATGGTTGCTTCGACTTTAGCTCCTTCAACAACAGGTGTGCCTACTTTGATACCCTTATCGTCGGATACTAAAAGTACGCGCTCGAGCGATAATTTATCATCGTCTACATTCTGTTTGTCTACAAATAGAACTTGATCTTTCGAAACTTTGTATTGGTGACCACCAATTTCAACTATTGCGTACATAATGTGTAAAACTGTACTTAAAAAATGTGTTTTTTGGAAGACTCACAATTTACAAGAAATCTCCCCTAAATCAAAATATAAAATTTAATTCACAACGGAATCAAAACTCTGATAATCGCACAGCAAAGTCAACCCAAGCTTTCAATTAGTATCATAATATCAGTTGCATTTCTTGAATTTAGCCCAATAAATAGGGTGATTCGCATTCTGAAACTGTAGCAATCTGTTAATTTAAGGCCTCGAATTTGACTGCATCAAAATCGAAGATTACTTCTCGGGAGCTGATAACTCAGGTTTCGTTGTCTCAGATTTAACAATCAATCGCGGATTAACATCTCTGATGGCATCGTATAGCTGACCATCTTTGATCCACGCCCGTCCACCATCGTGCTGATGCCGACGCTGGTTCTTGAATGTAATTCCCTGCTGCTGCAGATCTGTATTATGCTTGCGAAACATGCGTTTTGTCTTTTAAATTGTGAGTCAATTTTCAGAACAAGAATATACTGAATATCGCTAATATAATAGCATGCTGAATCGCCGGCGATAGGTTTTGCTTACAGGATGTTTATCTCCAAGTAACATAAAGATAGCTATACATGCCTTTCGGGCACCGTCTTCATACAATTCACGGTCTTTTGCAAGTACCTCCAG
>JAIUMT010000390.1 GCA_022565415.1 Balneolales bacterium
ATGGCCACGGCATGATCCACCACATACAGCCAATCGCGCACATTTTCGCCCTTTCCGTACACCGGAAGCGGCTTTTTGTTCTTGATATTGTGAATAATCAGCGGGACAAGCTTTTCGGGAAACTGATTCGGTCCGTAGTTGTTGGAGCAGTTCGATATCACCACCGGAAGCTTGTAGGTGTTTCCGTACGCCCTCACGAAGTGGTCTGAGGCAGCCTTCGACGCAGAATAGGGCGATTGCGGATCATAGGAGGTGGTTTCCAGAAAGAACCCCTCGTCGCCTAGCGAACCATACACCTCATCGGTACTCACATGATAGAACAGGCAAGGAAGCTCCGAGACAGGTCCGCCTTTTGCGCCATGTGGAAGGGCCTTGAGTGCGTCAAGATGCGATTTCCAGTGCGATTTTGCGGCATTGAGCAGATTCACCGTGCCGATCACATTCGTATTCACGAACGACAACGGATCCGAAATCGAGCGATCTACATGCGACTCAGCCGCCAGGTGGATAACATGCGTGATGCTGTACTTATCAAAAACAGCCTCCACAGCCGCGGCGTCGGTAATATCAACCCGCTCAAAACGATAATTCGGGGCTTCGGTGATATCGGCAATATTCTCCAGATTGCCAGCATACGTGAGGGAATCCAGATTGATGATGAGGTCGTTGGGATGATTGATAACAAATTGACGAACGACATGCGATCCGATGAATCCGGCGCCACCGGTGATGAGAATATTTCTCATGAGTGTTAGTTAATTCTGATTTCAGATGATTATTTCGGTTAAAATAGGACATTTGCGTGATAAATGGGTAGGCCAGTTCATTTGACAGATTTGTTGCCAAGATTGATGACTTCCAACTTGTTAGCTGATTAGCTCTTCCGATACACCCCAAATCAAAAATCAGATTCAATCACGCCAGACTCCATTAGCACATCCTCGCGGTCGAAAAGCAGTTGCAGCGTTTCGCTACATCCGCCTGTTTCGTCGCGAAAGTGCCGTGAAATTTGATGTAAAAGCGGGTGTAGAATGGCGCCACCCCACGGTTTTTCGTCCACCGGAACAAATCGTTTGCGGAACTCGATTGCACCAGTTTACGAAGTTTTCCGATGCCTTTGCCAAAAGCACGACCCAGCGAGCGGAAATCATCAGAATTAACGAGGTTCATGGGTGACTTTTCTTTTTACGGACTCTAGTTCTTTTTTTCCGAAGTTTTCTTTTTGTCGGATGAGGTCGTCGATAGATTGATATTCGGTTTCTTTGAATAGTAACTCAAATTTGTCTGTTGCTCGAAGAACGATAGCGATTTGAAGAAGGTGTTACTTGGTGAACCGAAATAAGTCGTGCATAGTAGTATTTGGATCTTGCCGATTATCAGTAATCGTGATAATCTGAATGGAATCACCTTCTATCTTATAGTAAAATGAAGTTTGTCGATTTACAACGCATCTATGAATATCAGGCATTTGCTCTGATGCGGCACAAATATTAGGAAACCTTCTTATTAGCTCCACATTATCCTTGAAAACAGATATGAAATTTAACTTATCGTTTTCAGACCACTCCTCACTTAAGTACTCTAAAATCCGTGTAAATCTAATTTCGGCAACAGACGAAAGGTATACACGACGCATAATTAGGAAACTTGACGAATAAACTCATCAAAATCTGTACGATTACCTTTGTCTAATTCTTGGATACCCAATCGGATTTCTTCTTTTAAAGAATCGACCAATTCATTCCAAAAATCTTCTTTCTGAGCACTAATTGTATCAATTTCGTGGGCTAAACCTTGGGGATTGTCGATACCGACAATGAGACGGACAAGCTCTATTTTTGCGGATTTTATATCCATGTAAACCTCTTTTTGTTTCAAAATACTCATTATCTGTCTAATCCATTTGTGTTTGTGTTTCTATCTGTTCCTTTAAGAATACTACCCGATATCGATTGAGGCAAATACTTTCGTTCAGGAATTTGTGCGCAAAGGTCGGTTGCGTTAGTTAGAAATGCATGCAAGACTCGACTGCTACCACTACCGAAGTTGGCAAATCCCATGCCTGCTGTCGCCTGACCTTAAAGAAAGCACAAACCAACGATCTAAATCATCAGAATTAACGAGGTTCATGGGTGACTTTTCCTATTCTCAAATCGGTTTTTGGTTTTTCGCCGATATACACAACGAGAATCCACAGTAGTGCCACGGCCGGATTCGCATATTCGATCAAAAAATCCATCACGCGCATCGCCCAGAGATGTCCGGTAAGACCGATAAAGAAAAACGTCACCGAAAATACATACGCTCCCACCTGATAGGCAAAAAGTCCGGCCACGTACCGCCACGACCCGATTAACAAAATCACAAACCCGGCAAAGAGGAAGAACTGATCGCCCATCCCTTTGAGCACATAATATGGTTTATCTCCGAATGTGGATTGCATGCCAACCGGCGACGGGGCCCGAACTCCGGGCTGAATCTGAACTGGCTCGTTGGGTTGTTCCGTGGCGGCCATCTCGCCAGAATCTGCATCCGAACTGAATTCGGATTCGCTAGCACCTCCTATCGCTTGGTCATCACGTTCTACTTCGTGATCAAAATTTGAGGCGATATGGTTTCCGGCTTGCGTGTTGGTTTGTGACGGATCGTCATCCGGATGGATTTCATGCGAGGCTGAATCGTCTCTGGCGGGATGATTCACGTATTCGTGCCCGTTGAGTGAATGGGCTTCGTAGGTGGTTGAATCGTCTCGGGAGGGATGATTAAAGTATAAGTGCACCTCGAATTAAT
>JAIUMT010000391.1 GCA_022565415.1 Balneolales bacterium
AGACAAGACAGGTGAATTGTCATCGCGCTAAACCCTCCGTCATCGCGTACTTGATACGCGATCTCCTGATCAAACTCACATGTAATTCATGGGAGATCCCGCATCTCGCTACGCTCGTGCGGGATGACGCAGCACAAATACGCTCGTGCGGGATGACGTAGCACAACTTCGCTCGTGTGAGAGACCAGGCAAGTGGAATGAACTACGCTTGTATGAGATGACGACACAGATGATCATATAAGAGTTGGCCTAGAAAACAACCCGCGGGTTACTTTGCAGCAAACCCCAATCCTACTCCCCGGTCGTCACAAATCGGGAAATAACAGGCAAGTGATCGCTGATAAACCGCATCGTTTCAGCATCAAACGGAGCAAGAATTTCTTTCGAGCCCGGCACCAAGTCGCGTTTCATATTCGTGTTCGGAATAATATAATCGAGCTGACGAGTCGGCGCATCGGCCGGATGCGTAAACGAGTCCACATCCCCCAACGGATCGACAAACTCGACATCCGTCCCCTCGCCCAGCATGTGATAATACTCGCGGTGGCCCGTCATGATGTTCAAATCGCCAGCAAGCAAAATTCGCGCATCCGGATTAATCGCAAGCTTCTTGGCATAATGATCGCGAAGCAAATCCAGTTGACCAATTCGCCAATTCTGATCCGTTTCGCTACGTCCGGCCTTCAAGTGAACTCCAGTAAGCAGAAAACTGTATCCAGGCCGAACCAGCACATCCACCGAAACCATCCGATTATTCGTATGATTTTGCAACGACGTATCGCTGCGGTAGGTGTAAATATTCGCATAACTATAAAGCATTCCCAAAGGAATCCGGCTCATAATCACCACATTCATGTACCAGGTATCGCTCTCGCGACTGGCAAACACCTGATATCCGAGCTCCTCAAAATACTCCTGGGCGAAAGCTGCAATATAAGCCGAACTTTCCACCTCCTGAAACACCACAATGTCGGCGTCGATCTGAATCAGCGCATCGGCAAGAAGTCGACGGCGCTCGGGAAGATTCTCCGGCGGATTATTCTCGCGTGGGTGATCGATGTACGGATTGTCGAAATCATCAACAAAATGCTCAATGTTCCACGCCACCACCGAAATAGTATCAAATTTGGTATAGTCGTACCATTCGGGGGTTTGAATAGATGTCCATTCGGATGGGGAAATGATGGCCGGTGCGTCGGTCGAGGTCGCGCCACTGTGCGCTGTTGAAACGACCGTAGCTGACTGCGTTCCGGAACATCCCGAGAAAACGGCAACTGCAAAAAGCATCGCAATGCCGAAAATTCTTGTACTATACATGATTTTGACTATTTTGAGTGGAGTAAGTACGCTGAAACTACGGGTTTCTGCCAAGATTCAATGGTTAAAATAATGTTAAGCGGATGGGAATTCGTCCGGTCTTCGAAGTTTCAACATAGTTTTCATCAGAAATTAGCTAAATGACTGCGATAAACAACATTTTTAGATTTTGGAAGTTCGGGATCAGATGCTTTTTCTATCTGATTTTGATTCTGTTTATTCCGGTTGTGGGTCAGGCCCAGATGAGTGAATCAGAGCGGGTGAGTGAAATGATTGAAGTAGTCGATCGTCGCGGATCAATACGGCTTTTCGTAACATTTGACGCTGAGTATTTCAGAGGATATCGAAGTGATGAGCAAGGAAACTTAGATTATTACAGCGCAACCCTTAGTGAAATGTACATTCGATTTGAACTCAAAACGGCGCATTTAAACATCCGATATGAAAGAGAATTCGGGAAAAGTCGTGACCAAGCTGGATTATATCTGACTGCAGATCCGATAGCGTTGCGGTTTTTGCTTGAAACCCCGATGCTGAGAAATGTCGCCTATTCAAAGGGCAGTCGAATCGGCATCCCATGGCAAAATTCGTCGAATTAGAAGCCGGTTTCTTTGTTCGATAAAAACCTATACTTTTACTCGTTAGAAGCGTCTAGTTATTATATTTTTTTTGGTCTTATGAGTTTAAATAGAAAGCATTTAGCAGGAATTCTAGCGGCAATAATCGTGATAACTAGCTGTGGAGGCGAAACGGGTCCGGCATCCACCGAAGTTCAGATCGGAAATCAAACCTGGACTACTCAGAACCTCAGCACCGATACTTTCCGCAATGGTGACCCGATTCCGCATATCCAAACGAGCAACGAATGGAGGGAGGCCGGCGAAAATCAGCAACCTGCGTGGACATATTATCAAAACGATGCGGCCAATGGTGAGAAATTTGGCAAATTATACAACTGGCATGCGGTAAACGATCCGCGTGGATTGGCTCCTGATGGCTGGAGAGTTCCTGATAATGACGATTGGGCAAAGTTAGTCAATTATTTGGGTGGTGAGGAAGACGCTGTTGAAGAACTCCAACGGCGGGACGGATTTTATGCACTCGCGGGCGGGTATCGCGGACTAAATGCAGTATTCGGTGGTAAAGATCAGACGGTGTATTGGTGGAGCGCTGAGGAATCGGGTGAGAACCATGCCTATTTTCGTCCGTTAAATCTTCGAACCGGGACAATTGGCGAAGGCACCCTCCAAAAAATGAACGGACATTATGTTCGGTTGGTGAGAGAGTAGAAACTAGCTTAGTAGACTAAGTCTCATTTCAACAGGTTATTCGGAATCAGCTATTACAAACGGGTTAACTTCAATGTTGGAGTCCATCTTGCATCTTAGGACGAGTCTTTTTGTAGCGGAAACCACGAAGTGAGTTCAGTGTTTTCCAGGCATTTAATTTATGCAACCAAGATCGTCAAACA
>JAIUMT010000392.1 GCA_022565415.1 Balneolales bacterium
CCAATCATCAGTCTCATATTGTTGTAGAATTCTGGGGCATTGAAGAATTCGGGCCAACGTATACATTTAGCATGTATGGGACCGACAACCTGGAGACCCTCGAAGCCAATGTGCTTTTAAAATTCGTAGATGATCAAATCCCATTGATTGGACATACTTTGCGTTTTGAAGATGATCTCGGACTTAGAGTCTTTAACGATTTATTGGATGGAGGTCCTGACAATAAACTAAAAGGCAGTTACATCAATGGAGAGCTAGTCGGCGACACTACGTTTTACTATGCAACCTCCATCGAATTTGAACCTGGTATACCAACGGAATTTGAGCTTGGCGCTTATCCGAACCCGTTTAATCCGACCACGCAAATTCGATTCGAATTGCCTTTAGAGTCTGAAGTGGAGCTCGGTGTTTATACCGTAACGGGCAGGTTGATTACAACATTGGTGAATGAAGTTCGTCCGGCCGGGACGCATAATGTATCGTTCGATGCCTCCGACCTGGCCTCGGGCGTGTACATCTACCGCATCCGCGCGGGCGATTTCATCCAAACCCGAAAGATGACGCTTGTTAAATAATAATAGAGGTATAGGCAGTTAGTATTGTAGCTTATATTCTATCAAGTGAAATAGTTTTAGCAATTTCATCTCGCAATTTGGGTTCAACATCCACTTCACTAGCAAAACTATTCCATTGATTTACTGTGTCATTAATTTCGTCAATAATCTCGGATGCTTTTTTGCAACGAATAGATTCTCCAACGACAAGTAAATCTGTTTTGGTTATACCCTTTCTCTTTCCATTTATACTCAAGGCATGTTGACTAACCCATTCACTTCCTGGCCTATAAGCGTGACATACATCATATGCCGGTGCTAGCTCCCATTTGCCTCCCTGCCTCAACAGGAAGGAGAAATTCTTGGTATGGTCATCACAATTCCGTGCGATGACATTAAATACCATCCGTCTGAACATCTGCTCTGCATCGGTGTAGCTGAGTTTTAACTCCCGCATGCATTGGAAAAGTTGTTCATAACTGAAACTGTTTACTAGGTTGAAATCAATATGCTTCAACGCACAGAATGTTTGAACATGATGTTTGATATATCCACCTTCACGGTCGAAACGTTTCGTCATAAAGTGAGCCCTTCCGTTTTCTACCAGCAGTCGCGAAGGCATCATGATAATACCACAGGCCTTCGCCATTTTGTAGTAGGCCATTTCAACCCTGCCGTATCCTTGGCTGCTTCCTAGTTGGATTTCACTTACACCATCCAATTTAATGAGCCAGTGCTCGAATCCCTTTGGTGCTTTGGTTTGACCTGACTTCACTACTCCGGTACTTTCATTCCATGCAATCACGGCTTTAGGACGGGCTCCACCAGCTGATGTACCTATTTTTAAAATTTCAATTACAGCTTGTTCGTCATCTTGATTGAGATTGGTAGTAAATGTGTTTCTCTGGTCCAGCATCTTCTGTGCAGTAGCTACCAGACTGTCGATTTCTAAAGAAAAAGTCCGTTTACTCTCCTTGAGAACTCCAGGTTCAAATTCAAGTGCACCCATACCACGAGTACCGATGAAACACAGCATTTCAACCGGATTCATGCTATCCTGAGCTCTTCCTTGCTGAGCCAGCCAAAGGTTGATCAATTGGTTGCCGTACTTGTCGGGAAGGGCGTCGGCCAATAAACCCGGCAAACCTTTGAATGTGTCATATTCCGAGTCTCTGCCTTTTCGAAGCTCCGGAAATGAAAATTGATTCCGATTTTCATAAACCGACATTTTGAGTGGTGCTAAATCCCAGTCCAATTGTTTGAATTTGGGGTCATACTCAAAGGTGGCCAATCCTCTTTGTCTATCCCACGCTACAGCACCGACCAACCTTCCCCATATGTTGACTTTTGCTACTTGCATGAGTTACCAATCTGAATCTAATTCGTGCTTTTTTTTTCTCGAAGTGCTACTTGCACGCTTGCGTTTCGCTTTTTGTAATTTGGCTAAAGCCAACGGACTAGGCGTATCGATAATTTCAAATACATTGAGTACCTGCAATTGATCTAGAACCCTCAGTACCTGAATGAGTGTACTTATAGTTACTGTTTCCCCTCTCTCTAGCAAACTCAGCGTAGATCGACTTATACCTGCTTCATTTGCCAAGTGATCTTGTGTTCTGTTTTGATTTAAGCGATGATGTCTTACAAATCTGCCGATGTGCTTCGACAGAGCCTTGTCGCTCATGGAAATCCAATCATTGAATGATTTGTCGGTCATAAAGATTATTTTCGTCATTAATGCGTTGTTTCTCATGCACAATATATCATATTTTTTGTCAAATTAGAAATGTTAGTGATTGATAAATCATTCGTTTATGGGTTTTTTTAGTGAATATCACGATTTAATTTGATACTAATGATTTGTATTCCTAACATGACTTACAACACTTAGTTATTAATCAAGTTGACTATTATGAACGCACAAGAACGCACAAGAACGCACAAGAAGCTCCTAGTTGCATGATTTGGAGGTTATTTACATCAAGAGGCCAAATGAAACGATATTTACAAACAATTCTTCTAATTTCAGCGGGGCTGATGCTGCTCGTGGGACAAGTCAACGCCCAATCGCTGCCTCCCGCTGTCGCAGATGAAGAAACTCCGGAATTCAACTTCCCCCGCCAGATTGGCAATGTGTGGGTTTATGAATGGCAGAGTAATTGCCGAGGGGAGAAGGCCTGTGCCGTACTTCGCAAGGAACTTATTGACGAGATTGAAGTGGACGGGATGTC
>JAIUMT010000393.1 GCA_022565415.1 Balneolales bacterium
ATGTCTGAAATCCTACCATGGAAGCTATAAACGGTTTTTGAATAAGGAATCCGGTTTCGTTGTAAAAATCGATTGCATCGAGTAAATCGCTGACCGGAACAGGCTCCTCGCTGCTAAAAAGTTCCGGAAATGTGTCTAAATCACGCTGAAGCCAGAAGGTTGATTCGGTTAAAAGTTCGAAGTTGCTGGTTAGTCGATATGCAGCTGAAATCATAAAAGCAGGTGACTTCTGATAGGAGTAGTTCAAGAAAATGTCTTCTGGCAGGCCGAAGTCCCCTTGGCGAAGTTCTTTTTGTAAAGAGGGAACAGGGTAAAAACCGTAAAAAAATCCGGTATCCAGGTCGAAATTCAGGCTGCTTCTGTTCGACCATCGAAGGGCGTATTGAATATTTTTGATGTTAGCCTGTGGACGATTGTCGTTTTGAAAGGTGAAATCCAGGTCGGGGAAGAAGTTCCATCGGGAGCCGGGGCGTGGCAAGATGCTTCGTTCATGCACCGGAATGAATACCATTTGAAAGGAGTTATTTGCCATGAAATAGGTAAAACTAACCGCGGTGACGCCTTGTCTGAGGTCGGTGATATCCTGGGTCAGAAACTCCGATAGGTCGAAAGGAGTGAGGATGTCGTTAATCTGACTGGCCTCAGAACGTCCCCAAACGAGCATTTGTCGGCCGATACGAATGTCGAGGTTGTCGGTAAACCAGTCGATATAGGCCTCTCTCAATCTGAAATCAATATCGGTGTAGTTGGCATCGACAAGGTTCTGGCGCAACTGAAGACTTAATTTGAGGTCCCATCCAGAAGCGGCTGAATTTAAGTCAAACTGGGCAACATTTCGAGAAAACAGAAAATCTTCGTTATCATTTATTAGGGCGCCGGTTTCGTGACGAAGAAACCCCTCAAAACGTTGTTGAGCAGAGGATTGTGGTACAATCAGAAATAGTAAAAAAGCGATGGGTAGGATGTATTTCAAGGAGGTGTAAATGGTTTTACAGTTTGAAGTAAGGGACAGTTTCAAATGTAAGAGTGTAAATTTCTATGTAAACGTTTCGATTAAACATTGCTGATGAACAGAAAAATGCGTAATTTTGGTGAATTATGGATACATATTGTCGTGTATCTATGATAATTGCGGTGAACGCCATCGCGAAGATAAGTTAACAACTCCACGAAGCACAATAGTTAATATGGCGCACGAAAATATTGAAGTTAATCTGCCTCTGGCCAAGGTTTATGAATTAATGAGCTCACCGGTCGATTTTACGAAATTCATGAAGTCCATTAACCAGGTTAACAAGATCAATTCACAAACGTTTGAATACGTAACAACAATCGGTGGCGAAGAATTTCGTTGGACTACCAATATCATCGACGATTTGCGCAACACCCGTTTTGCTTGGATTACAATTAATGGAAACCTAAATCAAACAGGTACCATTCGTTTTACACCACTCGATAACGGAACCCGCACTCGCGTAGATTTCAGTCTGGATTATCGCACTTTCTTCGGCGAGCCTTCCGAAGATGTCGACAAGTTCATTTCTGATCTTCCAGCTACGTTACAAGCTGAACTGCAATTGTTTAAAGAGGCTGCCGAGGCTGGCACATTTAATGACGATAATAAAGAAGAAGCTAGCGTAGAAGCTACTGCCTAATCTATTATTACCACATTCCAAAGGGGCTCAAAAGGCCCCTTTTTTATTTTAGGCTATTCGCGCAGTTCTGTATTTTGGGACACTTGGCATACACAGTTTCTATGCCTCTTTAATCCACTAATAATTTGTACATGAACTCCGTATATCCGCTTGACCAATTTCTAAATTCCAAGCTGATTGATAAACCCTTTGTCACTGTAATTGGCAATCCTATTGGTCATTCTTTATCTCCTCTGATTCACAACGCGGCCTTAAATCTTCTCGGAATCGGTGTTACCTATTACGCTATTCTAGTTGAGGAGCAACATTTCGAGTTGCTTCCAAAGCTTTTCAGTCATCCTAATTTCGTAGGTAGCAATGTAACAATACCTTTTAAGTCCCGAGTTATTCCACTTCTTGAGAACATCTCTGACGACGTAACCGCCATGGGAGCATGTAACTCAATTTATTACGATGAAAATCGTACTCTCACCGGAGCGAATACGGACGTTAATGGTTTTTTGCGACCACTGTTGCACAACAAAGACCGTTTTAGCAATAAGGACGCAATTGTATTTGGTTCTGGTGGTGCTTCAAAAGCAATCGTATACGGATTAATGAAGATTGGAATCAGAAAGTGTTATGTAATTAGCCGGAATCCTAAACCAACAACGTCATCAGTTGTTGAGAATGTCGGTTATGCGGGTTGGATTGATCTTGTAAAAGACGCCGAACTTATCGTGAATGCGACTCCGCTTGGGATGCATCCGAATTTAGATGAGTCGCCGATATCAGACGCTCAAGCTGGGTTGCTAACCGACAAAGTGTGCTACGATATCATCTACCGTCCGCTTCAAACACGATTTTTAAATCAAGCCAAAGACGCTGGAGCCGAAATTGTAAATGGATCTGAAATGTTTTTGGGTCAGGCTGATGAAGCCTTTACCTTGTTTACTGGTAAAAGCTTCCCCCTCGATGAAATCAAAACTATCTTGTACAAAGAGCTCGAAAGCTAACCCATACCACTTATGAAATTAGATCTCATTGTTCCACCTCTAGACGATGTATCGGCGTTCTTTTCGATGTCGAATGAGGCACACTACCCAAACGAAGGACCGGTTAAGGGTTTGGATTTGGG
>JAIUMT010000394.1 GCA_022565415.1 Balneolales bacterium
GATCCCGTATCTGCGCTTCGCTTGTACGGGATGACAGGTCGGTGGTGCATGTACGGGATGACAGGTCGGTGGTGCATGTGCGAGTTGACGGAGGCGTTGTTGTGTGCTTAGTTCATACAAAAAGCTTAGCTTCCTACTGATGTCCGTTTTCTTTGAAGCTGCTTTAGCATCACATTTAATGCATTTGCGTTTAGTCTATTTTCACCAAAAATATGTCTATCTATTCTGAAATATTGATTCGCCACGCGAAACATCCCGTGGCGAATAACCCACTACTTAGTGATCAAAACGTCGTGCAATACCCTGAGCGAAACACTAAGGGAAACGACAGACGAGAAGACAAACAAAGCGCTGATCAAAACGTCGTGCAATACCTTGAGCGAAACACTAAGGGAAACGACAGACGAGAAGACAAACAAAGCGCTGATCAAAACATCGTGCAAGTCGGTGACCAAAGGGAGGCAGGTCAACATGGTGGACAAACTGAGCTAACTGGGCAAAGTGAAAACACTACATATTTCATTGAATTCAGAAATAGAAGCTGTGGAGACCTGGTGCGGCTTTCCTGGTCAATTAACCCCAAATCGCAACGAATAGAAAAGTTAAGTCATCACGCCGAAGGATGCATGCTTTGCAAAGCTTCAGCATCCATTCTTTGCACCGAACTCCAAAATAAAACCCTCTCAGAAGTCAAAATGATCCTCGAAAAAGCCGCAAAAGCTACAGATTTCAGAGAAGAACTCCCCGATTTTTCACAAACCTCATCCGATTTCAAAGCTTTATCCGAAGCGCGTCAATTTCCAACCCGAAAAAAGTGCTTTACGTTAGCCTGGGAGGCATTTCAGCAAGGGCTCAATCAGAGGACTTCTTCAGAGAAGAAATAAAATCGTGGGAGCTATGCGGGTCGAGATTGCCCAGTTCATGACCCATCTTATCGCGCTTAGTTCGCATGTAATCCAAATTTTCAGGATGGGTAGGCACTTCAATGGCAACATTATCAACGATTTCAAGTCCGTAGCCTTGTAAACCCACTCGCTTAGCCGGATTATTCGTCATCAAACGCATTTTCGTAATTCCCAATGAGCGTAAAATCTGGGCACCGATGCCATAATCCCGCAGGTCGGCTTTAAATCCGAGGGCAACGTTGGCCTCAATCGTATCCATTCCTTCCTCCTGAAGTTTATAGGCGCGAAGTTTGTTTACCAACCCGATACCTCGACCTTCCTGATTCATATACAATACAACGCCTTTGCCTTCGCGCTCGACCTGTAGCAGCGCCGCGTGGAGTTGCTCGCCACAATCACATCGCTTAGATCCGAAAATGTCGCCCGTTACACAAAGACTGTGAACACGCACTAAAACTGGCTCATCCGGCTCCCATGTGCCTTTCACCAGCGCCAGGTGATTCCCGCCAGAAAGTACTTCTTCAAAAGCGTGAATTTGAAAGTCGCCATAAACCGTCGGCAGTTTTACGTTAACCGCCTCACGCACCAACGACTCATTCTGCATTCGATATGCGATGAGGTCTTTGATGGTGATCAGTTTCATATCGAAACGTTTCGCCACTTTGATGAGGTCTGGCAAGCGCGCCATAGAACCATCATCATTCATAATTTCACAAATAACTCCGGCGGGCTGAAGTCCCGACATCCTGGCCAAATCAATGGAAGCCTCCGTATGACCCGCTCTTCTCAAAACCCCACCCTCATTGGCTATGAGAGGGAAAATATGCCCGGGCCGGCGAAAATCATCTGCCCGGGACTTTGAATCAATCAGTGCTCTTATGGTATTCGCGCGGTCGCTGGCGCTGATGCCAGTCGTTGTGCCAACGCGGGCATCAATCGAGACGGTAAACGCTGTTTCCATAGCGTCGGTATTGTGCTCGACCATGCGGTCCAGTTTCAGATCGTACGCGCGCTGACGAGTAATCGGAGTGCAAATGAGTCCGCGACCATGGGTTGCCATCAGATTCACCGCTTCTGGTGTAATCATTTCGGCTGCCATCACGAAGTCGCCTTCATTCTCGCGATCTTCATCATCAACAACGATAATCATTTTGCCATTACGAATATCCTCGAGTGCTGAGGATATCGAGTCGAACGAAAACTGTTCCATAAGAGTAAGGGGGATAGCTGGGCTATACTTTTTCGGGATTTACATCTACAACCGCTGTTTTGAGCAATCGTACTTTTACATCTTTGTCGATCTCGAGCATAACCGAATTCTCTTCGATGCTAAGAGCTGTGCCAACCAATCCGCCGGATGTTACTACTTTGTCGCCTTTTTTAATCGAAGCAACTTTGTTCTGAATTTCTTTTTGTCGCTTAGATTGCGGACGAATGATAAACAGGTAAAAAACGAGGAAAAGTGCTACCAGAAAGAACAAACTTTCGAAGCCACCACCGCCTTGCTCGGGATTCCCCATTAGAAACAGTAAGGATGTCATGATAATTTCATTTTTTTGAATGATTTAGTGTGAATGCGCTGAAAAGATACGGTTTTTTTGGCCAAATTAATTGTAATCCGCAGCAGTCTCACAGCCGGGACTTTAGAAAAAAGTAAATGCCAATAGAAAGCGCGGCGGCCAGGAAGTAAGCCCCCTGATAACCAGCAATAACAAAGAAAACCGACATCAAAAGGGGACCGATTGTCTGACCAAGTCGAAGCACCATCCCGTTTATCGACAATACCGCAGCAAGTTGTTGAGGGCGAACCGTTTTGGCTATCAGCGTTTGAATATTCGGATTGTTAATTCCGATGGCGAA
>JAIUMT010000395.1 GCA_022565415.1 Balneolales bacterium
TCGACCTCCTTCACCATTGAAGGATTAGCTCCGAATACACAGTTTTACTGGAGTGTTCAGGCAGTTGACAACCTGTATAACGGATCTGCGTTCGCCGAAGAACAAAGTTTTGTATCGAGTTCGACGAGTATAGAGTCGGGTGATGAACTTCCGCGCGAAGTAACATTGGCGCAAAACTACCCGAACCCGTTCAATCCGTCGACGACCATTCGTTTTGGTTTGCCCGAAGCTGAGCAGGTAACATTGCAGGTATTCGACATCACCGGACGATTGGTGGCGGAGGTTGCAAATGCCAGCTACCAAGCCGGATACCACACCATAAACTTTAATGGAAGCCGTTTGGCCAGTGGGGTTTACATGTACCGATTACAAACTCAGAATCGGGTTATTACCAAGAAGATGAGCCTTATTAAATAAGAGATTCTTAGCTGAGTATTCAAAGCCGGCTCCTGAATAAGGGGTCGGCTTTTTTTATGTGTCATCAGATATAATTTCTAGTATTAACAATAAAACGATGATATTTGTATGTTGCTCTTGTGAAATAAACTTCAATACTCGCCTTTTCCCATCTTATGATAAATAATCCCTCTATGAACAAACTTCTGCTCATTTTTCTGATGTTTGCTACGGCTGGAACGGCTCATACTTCGTACGCATCAAACATCATTCAAGACTCTTACGACTCATCCAGTATTCAAAGTACAACTGTCTCATACGGCTCCTCGAGTACAACTCCCATACAAGGCAACTTGCAAACAGCAAGCTTTCAGGGCACATCCGACACTCAAAGTCCTTCCGTTACCGTAGTCAATTCTGACACCACCCAAGCCGAATCCGATTGGCAAAAGGATTGGAAAATCGACGGCGAAATCTGGGATCAATGGCCAACTTCCCAACTCGAGTTCACCACCGACGAAGGCACTTGGATGAATCTGGATGTAAGTCCCGATGGTAATCACATCGTTTTCGACCTGCTCGGCGGTATTTACATCATGTCTGTTACGGGCGGTGAGGCTACCGCACTTCGTACCAATCAGGCCTATGAACTGCAACCCCGTTTTAGTCCGGATGGTGAGTGGATTTCGTTTACCAGTGATTTCGGTGGTGGCGACAATATCTGGGTTATGCGTCGCGACGGAAGCGATGCCCGGCAGGTGACCAACGAATCGTTCCGATTGCTTAACAACGCCTTCTGGACGCCCGAGGGTGACTACCTCATCGCACGAAAACATTTTACGTCAACGCGCTCGCTTGGAGCAGGCGAGTTATGGATGTATCATATTTCAGGCGGATCGGGAGTACAACTGGTAGAGCGTTCCAACGACCAGCAAGATTTAGGTCAGCCTTTTCTATCCCCCGACGGCAAATACGTCTATTATTCACAGGATGTGTATCCGGGCGGAATGTTTCAGTACAACAAAGACCCGAACAGTCAAATTTACGCCATTAACCGCTATAACCGCGAAACCGGCGAAATAGAACGTGTAACGGGTGGTGCCGGCGGGGCCATATCTCCCACAATTTCTCCTGATGGCAAAAAACTGGCCTTCGTTCGAAGAGTCCGCACACAATCGGTGCTATTTATCCGTGACCTCGAATCCGGCATCGAAACGCCCGTTTTTGATGACCTCAGCCGCGACCAGCAGGAAGCATGGGCCATTTTCGGTCCGTACACCAACTTCAACTGGCTTCCCGACAACGAGCACCTCATTTTCTGGTCGAAGGGCAAAATCCAGAAACTGAATATCAATTCTCTCGAAAGCTCGGAAATCCCTTTCGAGGCCCAAATTAGCTACAAAATTGCAGAACCCGTCACGTTCGAAACCGATCCGGCTCCGGACCAATTTACTGCTCGGGTAATTCGACACGCGACCACCTCTCCCGATGGAAACACCCTCATTTTCAACGCAAACGGCTTTCTTTGGCGGAAAGATCTTCCGAACGGCACCCCTCAGCGCCTAACAAACGGAACCGCGTTCGAGTCGGAGCCTGTTTTTTCTCCCGATGGGCGCTCGATTGTGTACGTAACCTGGAGCGACACCGACCTCGGAGCGATTATACGCCTCGATTTGAATCGCCGAAATGCTCGTCCACAGGCCATTACCACCCAAAAAGGCATTTACAGAGAGCCCGCTTTTTCGCCTGATGGGAACACCATCGTGTTCCGCCGCGAGAGCGGAAACAACCAGCAGGGCCACGCCTGGACCGAAAATCCGGGCATTTACACCGTACCAGCCACAGGCGGTGATAAAAAGCTCGTAACGCGATCAGGCTCCCGGGCCTCATTTAACGCCGCCGGCGACCGGATTTTCTACATGGGCGGAGGGTATCTCAGCCGGGATTTCCGAAGCGTGAACCTGCACGGACATGACGAGCGAACCCACTTCAGCTCAACTTATGCTAACAATTTCGTGCCAAGTCCAGACAATAAATGGATCGCCTTTAACGAGTTGTTCAAAGTTTACATTGCGCCCATGCCCCGGGCCGGAACCGAAATCACGCTCAGCGCTGACACTAAGGCAATTCCGGTAACCCATGTCGCAAAAGACGCCGGCATCAACCTGCACTGGTCCGCGAATGGCGAAAAACTCCACTGGACCCTAGGCGATGAATACTTCAGCATCGCCCTCGAAGACGCATTCGAATTCCTTCAAAACACCCCGGCCAGATCATCAGATGAAAACAACGAAATTCGGCCTCTGGGCGAAAAAGATGGCATCCAAATTGGTTTGGAACTGGCATCAGACAA
>JAIUMT010000396.1 GCA_022565415.1 Balneolales bacterium
CCTATTCGCACCTGCATCCCGGTCTGACGCGTAAACTCCCGCACAGCCTCCGTTATGGCCTCTCGCTGCCACCACCAATCGGTCAATCCGAATGCAGTTACGTAGCTCAATACCGAAGTCTGATTCACCCTTTCCAGCTGCTCGGGCTCGGCGGCAATCCGGATCTCAGCAATTTCCCGCATCGGAATCTGCCGACCATCAATCGTAAAACTGATATTTTCCGGATCAAAGGTCCGTTCTCCCGCGCTGAAAAGCCGTATCGCAATGCTTTCATCTTCTCGATTCCACTCCGTAACCATGCTCCCACGCGCCCGCGATTCCAAATTATCAATCACCTGCTGCTCGGTAATCCCATATCGCAACATCCGCGAAGAATTAAACAAAATCTGGTAGGTTTGCACCACTTCCGGATACTGCTTAGCCAGCTGCGCATCAAAACCCTGACCCGCCAGCCACTCATCCAAAACCGCCGCTCCATTTTCCGAAAAACTCCGATCCGTTCCCACCATCCGAAATATCACCGGTGCATCCGAGTCCGAAAATATCGCGCTGAAAACAGATCCAGTATTCAATTTTTCCGCATTCCAACCACTTCGATTCTCCACATAACCCATCAATAATTGGTCAACCTCTCGAGCCTCATCCCCCGAACTCACCGGTACCCGAATCGTGAATTTATTCAGTCCTTCCCGCGCAACCCGCGACAAATTCGTCTGATCTGTGTACCCACCCATCACCAAAATGTTTTTTCCTGTCGGACTAATGTCGGCCTGCCCGCTTTCAGTGGTAAGCGCAACACCACCAGACTCCAACCGGCTTCCCACCTCACGAACCAGATCGGATGCCGCCACCCGCATGGTCAGCAGCGAAGTATTACCGGGTAAGCTGATTCTGTACTCCACAGAGGTAGGTTCAATTTCGGGCAGAATATCTTTCGGCAACTGATAAAACACAAAGACCGCAAGTGCTCCGAAAACAGCGCAATTAAAACTACGATAATCGGGTGCGCAATTGCCCGAACCAACACCGATTCATACACTCGCAGCACCGAATCGAAACTTCGGGTAAATCGGTTCGCTTCAGCCGGCACCGATGGTTTATCCGATTTACGTCTGCGTTTCTGAATCATTACGACTAATACTGGAAGTATTCCGATGGCAACCAGCAACGATGCCAGCAAACTTACCGATAGGGTAAAGGCCTGGTCCCGGAAAAAAGCGCCTTCAAATCCGCCTAGGAACAATAGGGGTAAAAAGACTGATATTGTGGTGAATGTGGATGCCGTTATGGCTAAGGCAATTTCACGTGTGCCCCGATCAGCGGCTTCGATTAGCGTGGTTTTGTCGTTTCGGTAGCGATTGATGTTTTCTAACACGACAATGGCGTTGTCAACCAACAGACCAATTCCCAGGGTTAGTCCGCTCAATGATATGATATTCAGCTGAACGCCAAACAGATACATCACAAAAAAGGTCAGGAATATACTCACCGGAATGGCGATCCCAATGGTGAACGGCATCCGCGGATCATTCAAAAACAGAAAGAGTATCAAAAAGGCTAAAATCCCGCCATACGCCAGTGTTTGCAGCAGATTCGAAATCGAATTTCGTATATAGGACGCATTTTCCTGCAATACTTCTATGGATATGCCCGGAAATTGTCCGCGTAATTCATCTAAAACCGGCAGTAGTTCTTCGTACAAGGTAACGGTGTTGCTTCCGTAGTCCTTTTTCACAAGAACAGTGAGCGTCTGATTTCCATCCAACAACTCAAAGGAAGTCGGTTCTTGCTCTTCCATGTACACTTCAGCTACATCCGAAAGTGTAAGAATTCGCTCGGTTCCGGCCGGACGCGTTAACGGAATGCGGCGAATATCTTCGAGGGACTGAATCCGACTTTGTATAGTCAGTGAATATCGGTACCAACCATCTCGTAACTCACCCGAGGCTGAAAACACATTCGCTTGCTGAATTATTCCCCGAATGGCATTGATGTTTAGTCCGTAGCGATCGATTTCATCCTGACGAAACTGAATATGAACTTCCGGCATCACTGCCCCGACTAAAACAGCTTGTGCAATGCCGTCTTGCTGCTCTAACCGACGGGTTAAAACCTGCTCGGCCCAGCGTTTGAGATCCAGTCGGGTTTCGAAATCGGGACTTGCCTGACCAATTGGATTTATGGCCAAAATGGCAACGGGTTCGTCGGCAGGGGTGCTATATATAAGTTGAGGCCGACCAGCTTGCTCGGGAAGCATCATCCGGATTTGATCGAGTTTTTCGCGCGTATTCAAAAAGGCCAGGTTCATATCACGTCCCCATTCGAAGTCAAGGGCCACAATACTTTGTCCTTGACGGGCAAAACTGTGAATGTTATCCAGCCCCGGAATCGTGCTTAAAACACCCTCCATGGGCTCATTAATGCGCGATTCGACTTCCCGGGCCGAGGCCCCGCTCCATTCCGTTTGTACCAACAACGACGGCGTTTCAATATCGGGTAGCAAATCGACCGATAAATCGTTCAAGGCGATCCATCCAAAAATGAATGTTGCCAATACCAGCATAAATGCAGTAACCGGACGATTTAACAGCATAATGAGTCTTGAGATTAGATGGGGGCACCGTTACATGCCGTGGTTCTTATACTTATCTATTTTCGTGTTTCAATATGCACAATAAAGTCGACTCATACACCGTGAAAATTGTGAAGATTGCATGAAATTTGTGAACACACGCAAAATCA
>JAIUMT010000397.1 GCA_022565415.1 Balneolales bacterium
CAAAATTATTGTGAACTCTGATGAATGTTGTTGTCCCAGAACTATGAGTTGAACCGTACGCCCCCATACTTCGGAACTGAATTTCGTACGTGCTTCCCGGCAAAACAGGATCTACGAAGCCCAAAGTACCAACCATGTAATTCCAGGTCGAGTCGGCATAATGAGCTGCCATTTCAATATAGTCTGGAATTCCACTCCCCGTTTCGTCGTCGAGGGGCACGGCATGGGTCCCACTTACTTCATAAACCATCCGAAACTTACCCGACGGACTTACATATTCCTCGCTAGCAATTTCAGAACTCATGGTAATCAGGTCGTTGATTTCAGCTATATGTTCTCCACCGCGCTCAATCACATCCCGAAACTCATTCAAAAATGGCGTAAAACAGCGCACGGTATGCGATTCGTGGGGTAAATCTAAAAATGCGCCATCCTGCGTTTTGGATTCTTCAATCTGTCGACGAACATCATCATCTCCGAATCGCCTTAACACCTCGCCACGATCCGCCTCAGACCCAAAAACAAGGCGTGTAATTTCCAGAAAAGCCTCATCACGAGAAATGCTTCCGGTCGACATCTCGTCCATGATCGAAGAAACCACCACAGATTCGCCATGATGATGCTCGTGCGGATGCGTTTCCGAAACAAGCGTATCGGTTGGCGACAAAATGTCCTGCGCCGACAAACCCATTGAGACTTCCTGCGCCGACAAACTCGATAAACTCAACAAATTGGTCTAAATGTCCTGCGCCGACAAACCCGACACACCCGTCGAAACAAGCAGGAGTATCAGCAGCGCACACATCCGTAAGCGGTTCAAAAACATCAATATGGAGATCGAATTACTCATTTCAGGTAAAATAGCTGTATTTTAGCACATCTAATCGGAAGTCTATAAAAAACCGTGTAGTTAAGTTACGGTTTCGCCAGTCCAAACAGAAAAAGTCACAAATTGTGAATATTTCGCGCGACCGTGAACCTTCCGACATCCAAATTAGCTCAGGAAAATCCACTGCAGACACTATGTACAAGGTAATTTTATATTATAATTTCAAGCCCATCGACGATGTAAAGGCATTTATTGCCGATCACCGGGCTGCTTGTAAAGAACTTGAACTCAAAGGACGCGTTTACGTTTCCGATGAAGGTATTAACGGTACATTGGCCGGAAAAATTGGCGCAATCGACCAATATAAAACGTTTCTACAGTCGAAGCCGGGCTTTTCCGACACCGAATACAAAGAAGATCTTTCGGATGAAATCCCCTTCGCCAAACTGATTGTCAAGCATCGTCCCGAAAGCGTATCGCTTAACGCGGGCGACGACATCGAGCCGGGAACGGAAGGTGTGGTGTATTTGAGTCCGGCAGAGTGGCGTTCTGTTATGGAATCGGGCGACGACTATGTTATGATTGATGTTCGCAACAACTACGAGTCGAAAGTCGGACATTTTGAAGGAGCCCTCCTCCCCGATGTGAAATATTTCTACGACTTTCCGAAATGGCTGGATGAAGCCAATATCGACACCGACAAAAAAGTACTCATGTACTGCACGGGCGGAATTCGCTGCGAAAAGTTCTCCGTTTACATGAAAAAACGCGGATATAAAGACGTAAATCAACTCCACGGAGGAATCATCAATTATGGTCAGGCCGAGGGCGGCGCTCATTTCAAAGGCAAATGCTTCGTTTTCGATGACCGCCTGGTCGTGCCCGTAAACCCCAACGACGAAGAACCCATAAGCGAATGCGAAATCTCGGGCGTACCATGCGACACGTACATCAATTGTGCGAATATGGAGTGCAATCGGCTGTTTATCTGTTCTGAGGAAGCCGCTGTAGAAATGCAAGGATGCTGCTGCGAGGAGTGCAAGTCCAGCGAAAAACGCCGACCATTTAACGCCGAAAACGCGTATGCCCCGTTCCGAAAATGGTATCATTATTTCGGTCCGGAGTTCAAAGATCGCCAGTCTGCCAGCGCTCGCTCGGAAGCCTGATGTCTGCTGAAATTCCAGAGTGGCTGCGGTTTTCGTTGTCGGAGGAGGCCGAAGCGTCGCTCCGGCGGCACTTACGGTATCCTGATGAGGGAGATTTTTTTAAAGATGTGTCTCCTGCCTACTCCCACTCCCGCGTTCGCATCGTTGCCCCCTACGAGCACACGCACAAATTTCGGGTAAAGCCCAAAGAAGAAGGAAGCACACTTGAGGACTTGCTTTGTGCGCGGTTTCCGTTTCGGAGCCGGTCGGGTTGGCGCGAGAAAATAGCGCAGGGGCTGGTGTTGCTGGGTGGGAGAGCGACGAGCGCATCGGAGGTCTTGCGTCAGAATGTCGAGATATGTCACCGAAATATCGGTGTTGTTGAGCCGTCTGTGCCAGACGATGTGCGTATTCTATACGAAAATGAGCGTTTATTACTCATTGATAAGCCCGCTCCGATGCCGGTTCATCCGGGAGGGCGTTATAACAAAAACACCGTTATTTCGGTGCTTACCGAATCTGGATATCCCGGTCTGCACATCGTTCACCGTCTCGATTCGGTAACATCGGGATTGTTGTTATTCGCCAAAGATGCGGAAGCGGCCAGGATAATGCAGCAGTTTTTTGTTGGGGGAAGGGTTTCAAAGCGATATGAAGCCGTTGTTCGGGGAGTTCCGTCGGAAGATGAGAAGGTGATTACGCGTGGAATTGTGCGTCGGAGGGGGTATGAGTTTATGTGCTCAGATGGGGAGGAGAGTAGCGCCGCG
>JAIUMT010000398.1 GCA_022565415.1 Balneolales bacterium
CCCATCCGAAAGAGTCCCATCAAGACCTGAACCACACCAACGCCGAGGGCCGTAAGTATGGCCAGTTGAATAAAACGCTCGCTTCCTGGCTCGGCAAACTCACTAACTCCGGCCAAAACCAGCAGTGATATCATGGCTACGGGTCCGACCGCCAGCTGACGGGACGTGCCAAACAATGCATACAATACAATCGGTATGATGGAGGCATATAATCCGTAAACCGGTGGCATTCCGGCGAGTACCGCATATGCCATACCCTGCGGAATAAGCATGATGGCAACCGTTATTCCCGCATTCAGATCGCCGCGAAACATCGGTTTATTGTAGTTTCGAAGCGTCGTGACCAACGGAAATACCGATTCTATAACAGATTTCGTATTCATCGCGAAGATTGGATTGTGATTTAAAAACAGCCGGCAGCCCGTTCAAAACTGCCGGCAAAAACAGTCAAATTAGACTGTTGCACCTATTCTATAAAAGGTTATTTCTTAGGCAGCTAAACAAACTTGCCTTCTGACTTGTGACTTCTGCTTTGTCGCAAGCAAATACAAACTCCTTATATAGTTAGGGATTTTGTATTGCTTTAGCGACGAAGTCGAACAAACTCTTAGTTTGTCAACGCCTTCTTATAGTTCTCGAACTCATCGTCGACGAGAACAACGTCGTACCCTTCACGTTTCAGGAACGCCGCGGCAACCGCCGAACGACCACCAGCCTGACAATGAACTACCAGTTTTTTATCCGCCGGAACCTCATCTTTTCGTGGCAATAAACGCGTATGCGCAATATTCAGGGCGCCATCAATATGACCTTCCTCTGCGTATTCTGTGGCTTTACGAACGTCAACAATGGCATAATCCGGATTCTCGAACAAGTCATTCGACTCGGCGAACTTTCGCACCTCGATGGTGTCCAGTTTTCCGTAAGCCTTGAGGTCGTCGGGAGTGATAAATCCGATCACATTATCGAGTCCGATGCGGTATAATTCCACAACAGCCTCATCAACCCGGCCTTCCTCAACCACCAGCAACATATTCTGCTCTTCGGTGATGTACGATCCGGCTACGGTGTTAAACGCTTTATTCAGCGGAGAAAGCAGGGAATTCGGGATATGTCCGGAGGCGAAAAGATCACGCTCACGGGTATCCAGAACTACGGTGTTCGAATCGGCAAGCAGTGCGTCGATTTCATTTACCGAGCGGCGAGACGGATTTGCCACCGCGGTAACGGCCGGACCGATTTTGTTATCGCGTTTCATTCGCGCGAAGTACAATGGCGGCTCTGGCTGACCTTCCAGAATGAATTTCACGAAACTATCTTCGCTAGTGGCCGATTTCAGCGACTTGTTGAAACGAAGTTCATATCCGACGGTTGTTTCGGGAACAGCGCCAAGGGCTTTTCCGCAAGCACTTCCTGCACCGTGACCTGGCCAAATTTGAAGATAATCGGGCATTTCTTTGAATTTCTGAACTGTTCCGTACAGCGTGCGTGCCGAAGGCTCCATCATACCAACTACATTGGCAGCTGACTCGAGCAGATCGGGTCGTCCAACATCGCCAACAAACACGAAATCGCCTGTTGCGATACCGATTGGTTCATCCGCAGCGGCGCCATCCGTAATGATGTAACTCAAATGCTCGGGAGTGTGACCCGGAGTGTGCCATGCCTTAAACTTGATGTTTCCTATGGCAAAGGTGTCTCCGTCGTGGAGTAATTCGTAGTCGTACTTGTCGCTGTTAATCAGCCATTCGTACTTCCAGTCTTTGTCGCCCTCATCCGATGCATATACCTTCACACCTCGCTCGGCGAATTCGCGTAATCCGGAGATGTAATCGGCATGGATGTGGGTATCGGCCGCCCCAACGATAGTCAGGTTTTCTTTAGCAGCAGCCTTGATGTACTGATCGATGTCGCGCATCGGATCGATAACAACCGCTGTTCCATTCTTTTGACAACCGACGAGATATGCGTATTGGGCAAGTCTTTCGTCGAAAAATTGCTTGAAATACATGATTCTTCCTTGTTTTGTTTTTGTTTTTTTAAAAAAATGTTTGGGCTGAGGGAGGGTTAATGAGGCAATTTGTGCTTGATGGCGCCGTAAAACCAGGTTCCGGCGATTCCCGCCAAAATGGGCACAATCATGATAGAAAGTCCGCTTCCCAAAAGGATGAACATCGGACCGGGACATGCTCCCAAAAGTGCCCAGCCAAGGCCAAATGCTGTTCCGCCAATGATGTAGCGTTTCATCTGAGCAGGGTCTTTAGGAGCAACCGTAATGGGGTTTCCCTCAGAATCCTTAACATTCAGCCGTTTAATAATTTGCAGCGAAATTAGGCCCACGAGTACGGCCATGCCGATAACTCCGTACATGTGAAATGCTTCGAATCGGAACATTTCTTGAATTCGGAACCAGGATACCACTTCGGCTTTCATCAGAACGAATCCGAAAAGTACGCCTGCCAGTGTGTAGAGAATGAAATTCTTGGTATTCATTTTTGCGTTGTTTTGTGCGTTATTTGAGCGTTATTTGTGCGCAGGGGCGCTAATAATATTGATGATTGACTGTTAGGACAGGATAATCGGATAGATGAGGAAGGTCATGATGAGCCCGCCTATGAAGAATCCGATAACGGCCACGAGTGATGCTACTTGCAGATTGGAGAGTCCGGAGATGGCATGACCTGAGGTGCAACCGCCGGCGTATCGTGCTCCGAATCCGACGAGGAAGCCGCCAAG
>JAIUMT010000399.1 GCA_022565415.1 Balneolales bacterium
CGTTTCTCGGCATCTTCCAGTTTCAACTCGCCATGACCCTGAATTTCCCGTATGATGGAGACTTCTTTGGGCGTGCCGTCAAAGCTACTCAACCGGGCGTTGTCTGAAAATGTGATAAAGCGGTCGGCTACATAGTTGAGTCCGGCCGGTAGTGCGGCTTGAATAACCTCACCCCATCCAGCGAAGTAATATCGGCCTGCCCACTCGGTAAGCTCAAGTAACTCTTCGGTTAATAAGGGTTTGTCATCCAGGACATCGCTAATGTTTTTGCACTTGAATGATGGTTTTTCGTCGTGCACCCGGACCACCATCCCGATTGATTTTCGCGCGCCAAACGGAATCCAGACCCGCATGCCGACTTGGATATCATCTACCATTTCCGCACGAATTCCATAGGTAAATACCTGTCGCACAGCATTCGGTAAGGCAATATCAGCGTACTTCAAGACTGGTTTATCTCGATGATTTATAATTTCAAATGGCGCTCAAGTTGGTGCAACTCAAAGTACCACCATAAAAAAAGATGTGCGTGAACCGATTAATATAAACCGATTCACGCTGGTAAAACTCAGAAACGTTATTCCGGTTTTTGTTTCTGTTCCTCGATCGCTTCCGCCAAACTGACTGGCTTAGCATAAAACTTCTCCCATTTCTCCTTCGGATCTGGCTTGGTGAGCAGCGATACTACAATTAATACTAAAACAGAGGCACTTGCGGCCGGAATTACGATATAACTGGTAGCGATAAATGGTTCTTCCAGAAACGCATTCACGAACGTGATGAGCAACGTTACACCCATACCGGTTGCGATTGAGGCAACCCCTCCCGCTGTCGTTACCCGTTTCCAGAGCAATGCAGCGAGTAGAGCAGGGGTTAGTCCGGCCCCCACCATGGTGTAGGCCGTAAAAGCCATATCCAGAATGGTTCGAAATTGGGTGAGCAACAGGTATGCAAATATCCCAAGTAACAACACCATCAATCGTTGGAAAACGATAATCTGTTTGTCGTTTGCATCAGGCTTTATAAAACGCTGATAAATATCGCGGGTCAGGTTGGTGGATGGTGCCAATAAGAAGCTATTTCCTGTTGAGGTGATTATCGCAACTGCTGCCATAATTAGCAGCAACCCTCCGAATAACGGTATACCAACTTCTGTACCGAATCGCGCAGTGTGTAGAATGATTCGCTCACTTTGCTCTATTGGCAGGAAGAATGCACTATCGGGTGACAGGTTATTGAAGTGACTGAATGCAAAGATGGCAAGTGACGCGATGGCTGTTTCGACGATAATTGTTCCGACTACCCACCATGCAACTGCTTTTTTAGCCGATTTCTCATCACGGGCCGAGAAGAATTTCTGGTACATATTAGATTCCCCGAGCAACAGCAGGAATGTGGGAAAGAACACTCCCATCGCCCAAAGGAAGTTATAATCTCCAAATACCGTGAAATAAGACGGGTCCAGAGCTACAGCAAAATGCTCTGCTCCGCCTAGATTCATGTAAACGAGTGGAACCGCAATCAGAACAGCTGCGGTGATGACAGCTCCGTTAATGATGTCGACCGATACAATGGAGAGCATTCCGGCAAAGGCGGTAAATGTGATAATGAATATCGCCGTCATGATTACGCCCTGCCATTCGGGGATATCGGCCACAAGGTTGAGTACGAATCCACCTCCACGAAATTGATATCCAACAATCGTTGTATATGCGATTACAATCACGATGGTTCCTAAAATTCGGGCCCACTTATTGTACCGAAGCTCGAGAATATCAGGTACCGTGAATTGGGCAATCCGGCGCACTCTTGCGGCCAGGAAAAATACGATGATAATCCCAATCCAGGCTCCCGCAGCCATCCAAAGTTCAGCAAAACCGACTCTTGCAGCCAGACCCGCACCGGCCAGCAACGACCCCGATCCGATCCAGGTACACAGCAATGTGCCCACAAGTTTATAGGTTGGCACCGAACGACCGGCAACCATAAAGTCTTCCTGATTCTTAATGAAAAGACTTTTTCGGATGGAGATAAACATCAGCAATCCGAGGTATCCGAGGACGACATAAAAGAAGATCATATCATTTTGGCTAGTTTGTTTTCGGCCGGCATCACACGAATCGACAACCCATCCTGCGATTTTCCGGAATTCTTACCTGATCGCCTAAAATAGTTTTTTAATCGGAGAAATGAACATCCAATCGTTCCGTAATTTGTGTGAAGCCAAAATCAATTTTTGTCTCCGGATGCCAACAATCTATACTGATCGTTACCAACATCAAATAAGACTTCATCGGTCTAAATTCGGATATTATTTTCGCCAAAGTGCGTTTTCTCTTATTATCAATACGAAAGCCCTATGCTGGTTGATTTCTACCATCAGTAAAACAATGCCATGCCACGTATTCATCCTGATCATTTTTTTCAATGGTTACACTCCCTTTAATGTGTTCAAAATCAAAGATATACTTACCTAACCAGTGATCGGTTTGTGGAGTCGTTTGTGATAAAGCTGCAAAAGCTGCGGCTATAAGTAATAAAATTGTCATTATTTAGTAATCTGACATTAAGGTAACGGCTTTCGGTTTGTGTTGCAGGGGATACCAATTCAGCTAAGGTATCGAACTAGCACCAGTCCGCACGAAACCGTTGTTATGCTTCTGTCGAATCGACTAGTCGCAGTTTGAGTGTTTTACCAAATGCACTCGCATATTTCTCTAAAGTTGATAGTCTGA
>JAIUMT010000400.1 GCA_022565415.1 Balneolales bacterium
CCAAGCCTTTATTTCATAGTTATAATCATTTTCTTTAAAAAGTTTTCAACATTAATTTGTTGATTTATTGTGCGTTGGGATTTTTGTCATGTACTGTGAGGATTGACACTAATTAGAAGCCTGTTTTCGTTCACTTCATCAGGGACATAATTCACTTCAAAATGAAAGTCTGGATAGATGGAATTAAGTTCTTCTATAACATCAAAAAACAGTTCGTCAATGCGTAAAGATTGCTTTTGAGTTTGTTGCCCGGATTCAATTTTTGAAATTTCAAGCAACACATTGATAATACTTCCCAATGATTTTGCCTTGATAATTTGTCCTTCAATTTCAGGCTTAATATCCTCAATACTGGAAAAACTTTTTATCCTTTCAAGTTCCGATACCAATACCGAAATAGGTGTTTTTAGTTGGTGGGAAATATGGTGAATCGTATGTTTTTGAAAAACAAATGCCTCATTTGTTCTTTTTAGCAAATCGTTAAATCTTTGAGTTAATTGAATAAGCTCATAAGAGGATGTTTCTATTGCGAGTTCATCGGATTTTTCTTTGCTGAGGTCATATTTATTCAAGTTATCTGCGAGGGTAGTAATTGGTTTGGAAATTTTGTTGGAAAGAAATCGAGAAATGAGAATAACTACTGTTGTAATAAATAGAAATATTCCGATTAATACATTTCTTAAGAAGTACATTTTGGAATATCCAAAGGCATCGTAAGCCTTGCTGATAGCATAATAATTTTGGTTATTGTTTTCCACATATACACCTATCAAGTCATAATTATCTTCTTTGGTTTCTATCCACTTGTTTGTTGGTGAAAGTTTGTTAAGGATGTTTTCAGCCTTGAGAACATCTAAACTATCCAAACTGGCGAAAATCAGGTTTTTATTTGCATCATAAATAAACAGTTTTTCATCATAAAAATCATTGATATCCTGCTGGTCTATGAGATAGGAAATGGTAGTACTTTCCGTTTTAAACTTTTCAACGAGTTTAATTGTGGTTTGTATTTTTACGTTTTGCTGTTGCTGAAATTCTTCTTCTCTATATTCGGAAAATAAAATGTAAATAATGATAAATGCAATTGCTGTGAGAGCAATCACAGTGGCAGAAAAATAAATGAAAATTTTATTTTTTATTCTCATTTCACGTCAAGATAATATCCGTAACCCACTTTGGTTTTTATGGTGTTCTTAGCGAATGGCTTATCTAATTTGTTTCTTAAAAAATTTACATAAACCTCTATAGTGTTAGTGTTTGCATTAAATGAACTTCCCCAAATTTCTTTTATCAAATCAGCCTTAGAAACAATTTCTCCATTCTTTTTCATTAACCTCCATAGGATTTGGTATTCCCTTGGTGTCAAACTTATTTCTTGCCCTTGCCTTTGAACTTTTTTTTGTATGTCATTGAGTGTAATATCGTCCGCAATCAAAATAGAATTGTTTGTAGTTGCTGAATTGCTCTGTTTGTGTCGCTTGATTAAAGCGTTAACTCTTAAAATGAGTTCTCGCATATAAAACGGCTTAGTTAAATAATCATCTGCTCCGCAATCAAAACCTTGTACTTTATCTTCTAACTCACCGAATGCTGTCAGCATAATTACCGGAGTGGTCATATTGTACTGTCTGAAATCTTTACATATATCAAAACCGCTTTTCCCCGGCAGGTTAATGTCCATTACAATACAGTCGAAATCATTTTTCTTTAATATCCTGTCCGCCAATAACCCGTCATAAACGCATTCGGTATTAAGACTTTCAGCCGTTAAAGCTTCACTTATATTTTTACTCAATGTCGGGTCGTCTTCTATTATTAAAACTCTCATAAATGCAAAACTACTGATTATATTGATTATTGTTCATTGTGCGTTGGGAAGAAATGGCTCTTTTGGTTTTGCTGAAGGGTCGACTTGTGGGTGGGGCAAAACCAAATGTGCCATTTGAGGGCGGGCATAAAATTGAATTAAAAAAATGTGCGGTAGGGAAAATAAAAAATACAGAAGGGTCGGCAATGAGTGTCGGTATACTCGTTGTCAAGATATAGGGATTACTATGTCTGTACTCATCTGTCAAAATGGGTTTACTTTTTCCAGTTTTTAGTTGTCTGTTTGTCGTTGCACGGTCGGCTGTTACACTTGCTGCCAACGTTTTGCGTGTATGAGAAGTAGCGGTTTAAAAAGCACTTCATTTTTAGTTTGGCACTGATTTCTTTTAAATGCACTTACCTCTGAATTAGCACTTAACCCGCTATTTCTTATACACGCTGTTGGGCGTTCGGTGTTCTTTTTCGTTCGTCTGTCAGCGTTGGCAAAGACATACTCTTTTGCAATTTTGGGCTTTAACATTAGCTGATGCGAATTGCAAATGTGTACGGCTCTATAGGTTGGCATTTCCATTAGTTATATAAACTTTCATACGCACCATCTTTATTTAGCTCTTCTACAAGAAAATCAGCCCAATCTTCTGTGTAAAGGTAGGTTTCGTTTGGCTGGTCGTACAGACAATGTTCAGCTTTAGTAATTTCAGGGTTTTGAGAGTCATTATTTGGTCTGACTTGATATTTTTTCCAACACCTTGTATGAGTGTCCATATTGAATTTGTTCTTTTCTTTTCCCCCTTTGTTAATTTTTGGATTCCCCAAGGCTAATTGAACTTTTTCAACAACAGCACTTGGTTTTAATAGGTCTTTATTTGTAACAGGAACTCTTACAAACTTATTCTTAACTAATGC
>JAIUMT010000401.1 GCA_022565415.1 Balneolales bacterium
CTCAGCGCCGCGCTCACCCTCGCCAAAAACAACATGAAATTCCTGCTCGTAGAACGCGGCGAGTTCAGCGGAGCAAAAAACGTATCCGGTGGCGTACTTTGGGGCACCCGGCTCAACGACCTCGTTCCCGACTATTTCGATCAGGATGCAGGCTTCGAACGATATGTGAATCACCGCCGACTCACCTTCCTCGACAACCAATCTGCCTTCTCAATCGACTTCAAATCGGACCATTTCGCCGAAAAACCGTACAAAGGCCTTATCGTTCTGAGGTCGAAGTTCGACAATTGGCTGGCCTCGAAAGTGGAAGAAGCCATTGCCGAGAGCAGCTATCCCGAAGAATCCTTCGTCGCGACAAACATCCTCGTAGACAAAATTCTAATGGAAAACGGGAAAGCGGTCGGCATCAGAACCGGAGAAGAAGAGTTCCATGCCGATTGTGTGATCATCGCAGAAGGAGTAAATAATTTACTCACTCGTCAGGTCGGACTTCAAGACCAGTACGTCCCCGCCGATTACATGGCAACCGGCGTCAAAGAAGTCATCCGATTCGATCAAAAAGTGCTCGAAGATCGCTTTCAGCTGGATGGAAACGCTGGTTTAACCAATGAATTTATCGGATTCGCAAGCGGAGGTGTCGAAGGTGGCGGATTTCTGTACACCAATAAAGACACCGTTTCGCTTGGTTTGGTTCTGAACATGAAATCGATGCGCGAGAACCTCAGCAAAGACAAAAAGATTTACGATGTGCTCACCGATTTCAAGTCGCACAGTGCGGTGAAAGACATGCTGGCCGGAGGCGAAGTCGTGGAATATTCGGCCCACGTAGTATCGACCGGCGACATGCGCGCGCTTCCGAAAGAGCTGTATACGGATGGGGTACTTTTGGCGGGAGAGTCAGCTAACCTGCTACTAAACTCGGGTAAGGCAATTCAGGGAATGGATTACGCCATGGAAAGCGGGATTTTGGCAGCCGAAACCGTTGTCGAGGCCAAAGCCAAAGGAGATTTCAGCAATGCAACCCTCAGCGAGTATCGAAAAAAACTGGATAACAGCTACGTAATGAAAGATTTGCGCAATTTTCAGGGCGCGGTTAAGTTCTTACATAGTGAAGAAATGTTCACCTCCGTACCCAAAGTTGTGAACGAATTCGGGCGACAATTCTTTACAGTAGATAATAGTCCGACAGATAAAACCCCAACGATGTTACGAAAAGCCGTTAAAAAACATTCGTCGTTTTGGAGTCTGATTAAATTGGGAATTAAAGGAGCACGTTCGTTATGAAAAAGATGAGTATCGCCGAGAGATTGGGAAAAGTGAGTTATGTGAATCAGGGTTTGACCGAAGCTAAGCCTCATATTTTGGTGGAAACTGATATATGCAACACCCGTTGCGACCATAAGTGTACGACGTATGTTTGTCCGGCGAATTGCTACACCTTAGATGAAATTGGGAAAGTCCATTTTCAGTTCGAAGATTGTATTGAGTGCGGTACATGTATGTTCGCTTGCGACAAAGGCGCGGTGACGTGGTCGTATCCGGATCCCGAGACGGGCCGGGGCGTGAAGTGGAATTTCGGGAGAACAAGTATCTTCAATTTGTGAATTGATGCCATTAAGCTTCCAACTCTCTTCGCAAGCCCTTCATCCCCAACGAGCCCAACCAACGTATTCATCCCGCACAAGCCCAAGCAACGTCGTCATCCCGCACAAGCCAAACCAACGTCGTCATCCCGCACAGGCCCCACCAACGTCGTCATCCCGCACAAGCGAAGCGAAGATGCGGGATCTCTAAAATTACGACCCTAGCCATTTCCAAGAGATCGCGCATCAAGTGCGCGATTACTGTGCTACAACTTCACGATGACTATGCCACAAAGGCGCGGTGACGTGGTCGTATCCGGATCCCGAGACGGGCCGGGGCGTGAAGTGGAATTTCGGGTGAACAAGTATCTTCAATTTGTGAATTGATGGCAAAAAGCGGCGAACGCTCTTCGCAAGCCCGGTCATCCCGCACAGGCCCAACCAACGTCGTCATCCCACACAAGCGAAGCGAAGATGCGGGATCTCTAAAATTACGACCCTAGCCATTTCCAAGAGATCGCGCATCAAGTGCGCGATGACTAAAAACGGCGCGATTAACTGTGGTAAATATTCATAAGCATAAACATCAGAACGTAATATTCTGAAAATCCGCTTTCAACTTATCTGCTTTGAACCTATTTTTAGTCTTCTCTGGAAGCGCTTTTTTGACAAATATTCTAACATTTAACCATCAGTATGGAAACTATTCAACACAAAACATCCCTTTCGTTCGATTTAACTGAAGACCAAGAACTTATACGCGATTCCGCCCGTGATTTTACCCAGCAATTTGTAAAACCCGGCGTGATGGAGCGTGACGAGAAAAAAGAATTCCCGCATGATTTGGTGAAACAACTCGGCGAAATGGGACTCATGGGAATGGTTCATCCCGAGGAATACGGTGGATCTGGCGCCGATGCGGTCAGCTTTGCGCTGGTTCTCGAAGAAATTGCGCGCTGGGATGCATCGCTGGCGCTCACCGTCGCATCGCACACCTCGCTCTGCTCGGCTCACATCGCCATTGCCGGCACGCACGAACAAAAACAACGCTACCTAACTCCACTAGCTGAGGGAAAAGTTCTCGGAGGATGGGGACTCACCGAGCCGGGATCTGGCAGCGACGCTTCC
>JAIUMT010000402.1 GCA_022565415.1 Balneolales bacterium
ACATGATTTTTTTGACGCATAGGCTCCATCGTTATCGAACTTCATGGATATTTAGCTTTATCCAATTATGATTGTTTTCAGCTCGTGGATTCAGCGTGCTAATAAGAAACCCAGTCCAACTTACTGTTGTGATTCAAACCCACTAAGCCATAGCAGGACAATAGTTTAGCAATGCACTTGGCGCTTATTCTACAGGTTTAGTTGTTCGCCATTTGTATGAACTATCGCGACATCATCTTGTTTAGAAGCCCTAAGCGTAGTTCTATTAGCTCGGCAGGGTCAAGTATCACTATTTCATCACCGAAGCGCAGAAGCCATTTATTTATGTAAGGAAGATTATCGAACTTAATTTCACATTCAATATAATCTTCTATCATATTGATATTACTTATTTTAGATGGGCATGTTCTTCGAAACTCACTCCAAGACTCTTCTTTAATCCTAAGTTTGATATCTGTTTGTTTGCCAGAGTCCCGATAAATTAGATCACTTATTGAATAGACCTTATTGTGGCTTGCATATTTTTTATCATGTAGAGAAAGACTACTAATTTTGTCCAGTTTGAAATTCCGAATATCATTCGACTCAAGATTATGTCCGATTACATTCCAATGATCTGAATAATAGACAAGTGTTATAGGACTAAGTATTCTTAACTTCTTTTCATAGGTGAATTTGATTGCACTTCCATTTGCAATTGCATTGGATATGAGATACCAATCACCGCCCTCCTTTTTGGGCAAACCGAGTGATAAGTAAGGATCGATGATAACCTTATTGTCTAGAACATTCATCAGCTCTTTTAATTCAGGTGGAACCACATTCTGAATTTTCAACTCAACCGCTTTCGCATCTGTCAGCATCTGATTATCCTGCTGCGATTTCACGAAGGAGAGTCCGACCATTATAGTAGCGATCTCTTTCGGACTAAACATGAGGGGCGGAATATTGTAACCCCGAGGTATCGTATAGCCTTGGTTTTCATCATAAGCGACCGGAACCTCCATATCCTGGAGTATTCTCAAATCACGAAAGATTGTCCGGCGACTAACCTCAAAATAACTGGCCAAGTAATTTACTGTAATCTCTTTTTTCCGAGACTGTAGTATTAGGAGAAGCTTTAAGCGACGTTCTGCGCTATTCATTTAAATTGACTTTTAGAATGCACTTTCCCTCGTAGAACTGTGATTTATCATAATCAAATATTTGAATTACGTCAATAGATGGAGGGTTTGCCATGTCGCGAATTTCTTCGACGAAATCGACGCCTTTTAGCATTACAATTTTAGAGTATCCTTTGCCCTTTACAAAATCTATGATATCTGGGATTTTAAATGCATGTTTTGTAACCAAAACAGCGTCGTCATCAGGTATATAATCGCCAATACTGATGTGTTTTGTCTGCACATTTCGCAGCTTAATTGCCCTTGCAATTGCTTCTGCAGTCATCATTTTCTTCTCAACAATATCAACAAGAACGACTTTTAGTTCCGGATTTGCAATTGCAAGCGGAATACCAGGCAACCCACCTCCGCTTCCAGCATCTACAATGCTTTTGGCATTTTTAACCTCATCTACAGCAGTTAACCACAAAGAATGCTCCACATGCTGCATCGCTTCCGCTTTGTTCAAACCCCTACTAACCAGATTAATCTTCTTGTTCCACCACAACAATTTCTCAACATATTCATTCAACGCCTCTCTATTCGACTCTTTCAATAGCTTAATTCGCGACAATGTTTCACGTGAAACATCTGTGTTTTTAATATTATGATTCGTCATGATGGGTATGTTTCACGTGAAACATCTGAGTGAAATGTGAATTAATTTTTTAAATAAACCATAAGAATCGAAATGTCACTAGGAGAAACGCCACTGATTCTGCTAGCTTGTCCGATGGTCTCGGGTTTCACCTTGCTAAGTTTTGCAACCCCTTCATTGGAAAGGCTTTTAATAGCATTATAGTTAATCTTATCTGGAATCCGAAGGTTCTCCTGACGATTAACCTCCTCTACCATTTCATACTCTTTTTCGATATATCCGGCATATTTAAGCTGTATTTCGATCTGATCAACAACATCAGCATTAGTTGTTATTTGAGACACTTTGCTCAGCAGTTCATCATCATTCTCAATCAATGCCCTAAGGGAAACCTGCGGACGAGTAATTACTGTGCTAAGTTTAACAGGTTGTTTAAGTGGAGATGTGTTTGCAGATTCCAAATATGAGTTAATCGTTTCAGGACGGATGGTATAATCTGAGGCGACCTCCTGAAGCTTCTCGATTTCATTTTTCTTGGCAAGGAATCGATTTAGCCTATCCTCTGTTACTAGTCCGATTTCAGAACCAATTTCAGTCAGACGCAAATCGGCATTATCTTGCCTGAGCACAATTCTATGTTCAGCGCGTGAAGTAAACATTCTATAGGGTTCGTCAGTCCCCTTTCCAACAAGATCATCAATAAGTACACCAATATATGCCTCAGATCGCTTCAGAATAAAGGGTTCTTTGCCTTTAACTTTAAGCGCAGCATTAATTCCAGCCATAAGTCCTTGGCATGCAGCCTCTTCATATCCAGTAGTTCCGTTAATTTGTCCCGCGAAAAACAAATTTGAAACAATCTTGGTTTCCATGCTTCGATAAATCTGATGCGGAGGAAAGAAATCATACTCAATAGCATATCCGGGACGAATCATAACCA
>JAIUMT010000403.1 GCA_022565415.1 Balneolales bacterium
CTACGCCGAAAACACGGCTCGCAACTACCTCAACAAACTATCTGATCTTCAGGTTTTGCAAAAAAAAGAAATTCGTGGCAGGCATTATTATATTAATCCAGCTTTGGTGGAGATATTGGCGTATTAAAATTGAATCGACAGCTCGATAACTCGCTGGCGAAATAGCTACTCATTAAAATGGGAGGACATCTTGTATACTTTATTGATCTCTTTACTACTATTTACTGTTCAATCAGATCCGATCAAAATTGAACAAATCGCAAGCTTTCCGGTTGATAAGGGATACAACTATAACCTGATTTACATCAGCAGTAATAGAATCTTATATCAAGAGTACATAACTAGAGATATTATCAGTAGTAGCTTTGATGGATCAATCGCCGATACCCTAAATATTCCCATAGGACGAGGACCGGGTGAACGCTCAAGCAACTCCAGCCCAATTAAAGCCAATGATGAAAATTTATTTCTGCTCGACAGATCATCTACGAAAGTGTTGAAGTTCTCATTGAACGATTTACAATTTATCCATGAGACCCTCACTCCTCCTGGCACATGGAATTTTACCGTTAACGACAGAGTATTTGTCCGTTCCATGATGACAGAAAAGTTTTACCACAAACTTAATTTTGAAGATATCTCTTTTACCCCGCTTTCGGGTGCTGATTGGACGGAAGACAATAGTCGGCTGCATAATACTCATTCGTTTGAAGCCATTGATATTGCAACTGAAACCCATTTACTCATGGTTAAGACGTACGACCCGGTTTATTACATTTATGATTTAACTAAAAACGAGCTACGATTGATTCGATTCGAAAACAATCCTCTAATCGATTTCAGGAATGATACTTTTCGTGACAACCTTAAACTTCATGTCCAAAATGCGGCTTTATTCGATGATGGACGCCTTTTAGGCATACATGGATTCGGTATGGGAAGTGATGGAAGGACATATCATAAGAATACAATCCACTTTTTCGAACCTCTTACCGGAGAACATGTTGGCCAGATTACTATTCCAGATGTTGAGATAGATTCGAGAAGGATGGTTTCTAACAATCAATATCTGGCACTCCTTGATTCAATCTCCAACCAAATTCACGTTTACAGATACTATTTAAATGATTGAGGTTTTGAGGTATTCTTAGTCACCAATACTAGCAAAAACCACCTTCCCCAAGATTCTTAGCGCGGTTCTTTGTACTTTCCTGCTGTTAGGGAAAAATCACGGCATTTGCTGAGGCATGTTCTGCCCGGCTCCATATTTACAGCGCATCCAGATATTACAATGGACATCATTGTCATTAAATTCGGCACAGCTTCGATTACTCGTCCTACAGGCGAGCCAGATGAAACCATCATCTCCGAAATAGCACGTCAGACCGCGGCTTTGCATAAAAATCATCGCATCATCATTGTTTCTTCGGGGGCGGTTGGTGCAGGAAAAAGCTCCATTAAACGGTACACTGGCAGTATAAATCAACGGAAAGCGGCCGCGGCCGTCGGAAATCCGATTTTGGTCGGACTGTACGCCAAGCATTTCGAACCGTATGGCATTGCTATTGCCCAGAGCTTATGCGAGCGCGCGCATTTCGGAAACCGGGCTAAATTTCTTCAGCTTAAAGACACCTTCGAAACCCTGTGGAAAAACGGCATCATCCCGATTGTGAATGAAAATGATGTCGTGAACGACCGGGAACTTCGATTTTCGGATAACGACGAGCTAGCTACCTTGATTGCAACCGGATTTGGCGCGAAAACATTGCTATTGTGTACCTCTTTGGGAGGATTGCTGGACGACAGCGGTACCATTGTGCGAAAAGTTCAGGATGTGAACGAAGTTTTCAAGCTGGTAAGAAACGACACTTCCGACCTTGGTCTTGGCGGGATGACCTCCAAATTGACCTTTGCGAAGCTGGCTACCGGAATGGGAATTCGGGTTGTCATTTTCGGAATGGGTGGTCATGGCGGAATTCTCGCTGCTTTGAATGCCGAAAGTGGTACGGAGATTTTGCCAAAGAAGAGCTCGTTGTCGGCCAGAAACCGTTGGCTGGCCAGTGGCGGACTAGTTGCCGGACGAATTTATGTGGATGAGGGCGCTGCTAAGGCTCTCCTAAAGCGGAAAAGTCTTCTTGCCGTGGGTGTGACTGAGATTGTTGGCGATTTCGAATCGGGTGAAGTGGTGGAAGTTTGGGCTCGCGGCGGGGACTCTGCTTTTGGCAAGGTACTTCCCTCTGAACGGCCGGGGTCGAATGGGGTGATGCTTCCGGGCTCGGAGGTTGCCGGTGCGAAAACGCTTGCGGTTGCGCGGGTGCGGGTGTCGTCGAGGCAAGCGCAGGAGAATTTGTCGGCTCAGAATTATGAAATTGCGAATGCGAGTGATATTGTGCTGTTTTGATGATTGAAATGGAGATTGGGTGGTTATTGATGGGAGGCCGCGCATCATGTGCGCGGTGACAATAGATATTGCAGGGAGGCCGCGCATCACGTGCGCGGTGACAATAGATTTAGCAGGGAGGCCGCGCATCATGTGCGCGGTGACGATAGATATTGCAGGGAGACCGCGCATCACGTGCGCGGTGACATAGATTTAGCGCGGTGATGATAGATATTGCAGGGAGACCGCGCATCACGTGCGCGGTGACATAGATTTAGCGCGGTGATGATAGATATTGCAGGGAGACC
>JAIUMT010000404.1 GCA_022565415.1 Balneolales bacterium
AATCTAAAGATCGCATAGAAAAAGCTGTTGAAGAAACAATGAAAAACGGCACTCCGTGGGATCTCGAACTACCCATAATTACCGGTAAAGGGAATGAAAAATGGATCAGGACTATCGGCGAGGTTGAGTTTATCGACAACAAACCAGTTCGCGTATATGGCAGCCTTCAAGACATTCATACCAGAAAAGTTGCAGAGCTGAAACTGCAAAAGTCGACCCGGCACATAAACGCCATCGCCAGCCTCAATGCAGCCCTATTAAACTACTCAGAGTGGTTCGAGGCTCTGGAAAATCACTTGGGAATGATTGGTGAGGCCGTTCAGGCCGACAGGGTATATTACTTCGAAAATCGTTTTGATGCTGAAACCGGCGAAGGGTTCACCACGCAGAAACTGGAGTGGTGCAGAGAGGGTATCAAGTCGCAGTTAAACAATCCCGATTTAGATGAAGTCCCATTCAACGAAGTACCCGAATTGGTTAACCCCATGGTTAAAGGCAGACCAAGCATGGTGTCATTACGTGAAGTTGCAGAAGGAACCACTACGCGTTACGTAATGGAAGACCAGGATATAATAACCTTCCTGGCTATTCCGATTAAAATTAAGGGAATATTCTATGGCTTCGTCGGATTCGATAATTGTACGAATGAGGAAAAATGGTCTGATGATGAAGTTCGAACGCTCAAAACCATCACCTCAAATCTGGCCGTGGCTATCGACAGACATCAGACTGAAAACGAGCGAAAAGAACTCCTAGAGGAAAAAAACAGAATCCTGGAAAGTATTTCGGATGCATTCTATGCCATCACCAGCGACTGGACAATTACCTATTTCAATCGGGAAGCAGAACGATTACTGGAAAAAGACTCAAAGCAAGTAGTTGGCAAGAATATCTGGGAAGTGTTTCCGGTTGCAAGGGAAACAGAACTTTTTCACGTCTACAAAGAAGTTCTTGATAACAAGAGCACCAAATCAATAGAATATTTTTATCCGCCCTCGAAAGCGTGGTTTGATGTTTCGGCTTACCCTGCCGATGAGGGTATCTCCGTTTATTTCAAAAATATTACAGAAAGGAAAATATCTCAGAAAAAGATTCAGCAAAAAACCCGCCAGCTTGATGCAATCGCCAGATTTAACAGTCTGCTGATTCAGCGGGAGCACTGGATAGATGCCCTGGAAGAAAGTCTACAGTCGTTTGGAATAGTTGCCGGTGCAGACCGCTCCTATTTTTTCGAAAATTCCACAGAGGTAAACGGCCGATTCAAATACACCAGCATACGATTAGAATGGGTTCGAGATGGAGTAAAACCGGAAATCGACAATCCTACCCACAAAAATCAAGAACTTTCTCAAATCGCAGAACTTTACAAGCCTTTATCTGAAAACAAGCCCTTCAATAAAATAGTTACTAACATAGATGATGCCGACATACGCGAAATAATGCAAGCTCAAGGCATAAAATCCTTATTACTGGTTCCGGTATTTATAGACAGGAAATTTACCGGATTTATCGGGTTTGATGACTGCCAGAATGAACGTATCTGGAGTGAAGAAGAGGTGACTTTCTTACAAACGATTTCGCTGAATCTCGCATCTGCCATCGAAAACGAATCTGCAGAACAAGCCCTTCAAAAGGCATTTAAAGAGAAAAATCAGATTCTGGAAAGTATTCGGGATGGCTTTTTTGCAATTGACAATAACTTCAAGGTCGAATACTGGAACAACAAAGCCGAAGAGCTGCTTTTCACTCCCAGAGAAAAAGTACTGAACAAAGATCTTTGGGATGTTTTTGATAAAAATCTGGCACAAGTCTCGTATCAGAACTACAGTCTGTCGTTAAAAAAACAAATTGAACTAAAGTTTGAGGACTATTTCGCACCGATCGACCGGTGGTTTGACATCAATGTGTATCCATCAGCAAACGGGATTTCTGTTTTCTTCAAAGACATCACAGACCGTAAACAAGACGAAGAACGACTTAAAGAACTCAATCGAACGCTCGAGGTTCAAACGCAAAAATTAGCTGCTTCAAACGCAGAGCTAGAACAATTTGCCTTTGTAGCCTCACACGATTTACAGGAACCACTCAGGATGATTACCAGTTTTCTGGCACAGCTTGAGCGCAAATACGATCACATTCTCGACGAAAAAGGCAAGAAATACATTCACTTCGCAACTGATGGAGCCAAGCGAATGCGGCAGATTATCCTCGACCTGCTCGACTATTCCCGTGTCGGCAGAATTGATACTGAACGCGAAGAGGTTGACGTTGAACAAACACTGGATGCCGTCAATAGATTACATCACAAGCTTATCGAAGACACAAATGCTAGTGTTACCTGGGAAAAAATGCCCGTTATTCGTGCAGCCAGAGTGCCGATACAGCAGTTGTTTCAAAACCTTATACACAATGCACTTCGTTATCATGAAATAGGAAATAAGCCAGTCGTAAAAATTTGGGTAGAGGACTCACAAACCCATTGGAAATTTTACGTGAAAGATAACGGCATTGGAATCAATCCAGAGTATAAATTCAAAATTTTCAATATATTTCAGCGATTACACGGCAGGGACGAATATAGTGGAACCGGGGTTGGATTGGCAATTTGCAAGAAAATAGTCGAAGATCACGGTGGAGAAATAGGAGTTGTGT
>JAIUMT010000405.1 GCA_022565415.1 Balneolales bacterium
AAGTTGGCATAACAAGCGTTTCAAGCTGACTCGCCTCACGGGCGATGGTTGGTTCAAAGTTTGCTAAAAAGGGCAAAGTCTTTAACTTTATCCATCAGGCTTCGCAGCTTAAACGCAAGGCCGTTATGCAAACTACCTTTGAATTATAAATGAAAACATTTCGAGGAATTTGGTATAGACCAAAACCACCACAGGAAAGAACGCTGAATGAAGCTTTCAAAAGGAAAACCGGAAGATTAGAAATTGATAGGACTGGATTAAGTTTCAATTCTAAAGAGGGAAGTTTGAGTATCAGAAATATTCAAAGTGTCACTTTTGGTCTACAAGGTTCTGATCCCGTAAATACCTATGTCAAAATAACTTATTTAGACAGTGGAGCTACGAAAGTAGCTTATTTTGCTGATGGAAAATTATTTGGGTACAGTGGTTTCTTTGGTGGAACATGGAGAATTTATAGATCATTAAGTCATTTGATAGAACTTCCGAAAATTACTGACTATACTCATCTGAAAAACAAAGCTACACTAACTTTCGCTTTTTCAATATTAGCATATTTAATTGTTCAGAATATCATACCTAAATATTTTTGAATACCAATTCTCCACAAAAGAAAAAGAGTTTTGAATAATCACAAAATAAATTTTTCAATTAATCCAGACCATGTAGCTGTTCTTGACTGTCCAAAATATCACGAATACGTACTAGATATTCCAAACCTTTCTGTTCTATTATCCGAGATTCTTAAACATCCGAATGAGAATAGAGCTTCTACCATAATCAAAACATCAGCTCGATTATCCTGGATAGCTGAAAAAACCAGCCAATTTGCTGCAGGCCGTGACATTTTTAGCTTCAATTATTTTGCTATAATTGCAGAATCATCGGCTAAGATATGTTTTGTATTCAAGAAAAAAGGAGAATCCAGAAAACACTGTAGACGTTTTTTTAATGAATTATTACCAAATAAAGCAAAAAAGTTATTAGTTAAAGACTACATTGCTACCTTTCAAGGAACGATTTCTACTCAAGAGCTAGCAGACTTAATTTATAATCTTCGTTGTGATTTAGCACATGAAGGAAATTATTTTCACTTTTCTCTAAAAGACAATGAAAACCAAGTTCCACTAGGAGAGATATATAGAAATGAGATATTCACAATAAGACTAACACTAAATGACTTAAAAAAAGTTGTATTGTTGGGTGCTTTAAATGCAGCATCATTTTCAATGAACTCCCAAGGTTTGAAGATAAGATTGAAATCTTTCTTGGAATAGAAATTATTGGTAAATAAGTAAAAATCAATTTTTATGATATACTATAATCAACATGTTGCATAACAAGCATTTCCTGCTGACGTGTAAGCCATTGTTGCTTATCTTCGGGCATGGTCGCCACGCAGCAGAAATGCCAGACCGTTATAATTCGGCAAGACATACCCAATATTCTGATTTCCCTAGTTCGTAGTTATTTAGTATTCATTCATCTAAGTTAACCACAGTTTCACATACAAAGCAGACATGAAAAGCTTCACACATCCTGACGGTTTATTTGAAATAAATATTCCTTTAGATTGGCACTATAAAAATGAAGTTTTAGGCTATGAAAACAAGTCTCCATTTAGCTTTGAATTATTTGAAAACACACAAGGATGCTTTCAACTGAGTTGCTATCACAAAAGTGAACGTGAAATTAGCCCTAACTTACCTATAGGTCCCTATGACACAGATAGATTGAATTTTGTCCAAAGAGAACTTCAAGATCCCGAATTTAAAGTTTTATTATGGGCAACAGTTGTCCAAGATTATTTCATAATGGCAAAATATATATGCCAACCTACATTTCTCAATGCGAGTACCATAAGAAAGCAAATCAAAAAGGTCGAGAAGAGCCTATCAACATTAAAGTGTCTAAGCCCTGATCTTAGAGTAATTGCTTCCAACTATGATAGATTTGAAAAATTCTGCATTTCATTAGCAGCTTCTTATGATCTTAAGAATAAGGCAATGAAAAACGGCTCACATATCGAGCTAATAATTATAAATGCATCTCAAATAGACGCATTTCTAAGATTATGCATTGTCCATAAATTACAAATATTAGAAAAATCAACTTTGTTCAATTTAGAATATTTATATCAGCGTGAAACGGACAAACCTTTATTAGAGAAGAAAATTTATGACAAAGCTAAAACAATGGGTATAATTTCCGCCACACAATACAAAAAATTATATAAGCTCTACGATCTCAGGAATAAGGTTGTTCATAGATATATCATAACTGACATAAAAACGAGGCAATTAAGAGATATTGGTTATGAGTATGAGTTGCTATGTGAAGAAATAAGAATAGTTTTATCTAATATTGAAATTGAACAATTTGAAAAGAAGGTAGGGTATCATGGAACTTGTGACCCTCATAGAGAACGAACTAGTCAATTTGTAGACGAGTTTAAGTCAAGAGTCAATGACAAGCATTTTTCTAAAGATTTCCACCGAATTATCAAGTAAAGCCGAATTATAACAAGCGTTTCAAGCTGACTCGCCTCAGGGGCGATGGTCGGTTCAAAGTTTGCTAAAAAGGGCAAAAACATTAACTTAATCCATTAGGCTTCGCAGCTTAAACGCAAGGCCGTTAT
>JAIUMT010000406.1 GCA_022565415.1 Balneolales bacterium
CAGTTCTCGAATTTTGGTCAGGATTTCTGGCTTCCGGTCGACATCCGAATTGAAGGAACCATCAAATTTGGCTTCCCGGGACTTCAATTCCCCGCGGTGAATTTTCATCAGATGTCGCGATTGTCGAATTATGAGGTGAATGTTCCGGTGCCCGACACGTTGTTTAGTATTTCCCGACGCCTCATTCCCGAGACGTTCTTAACAGGGGAGGATATGCCTGATCTGGCTTTAGTCCATCTTGAGCGCCATATTCCGCTCGACGAAAGGGAATCGCAGGCGTACAGTACGCTCGATTCAACTCAGACGCTGGAAAAGTCCTTCGAACCAACCGGAGCGTTGGCGCGATTCGTAAACAATGAAGACAGGGAATCTCGTGAGCCGGGCGTGTTTGGTAAGGCTGTTCGTGGATTTACGCCCGAAATCGGCTATAATCGAGTGGATGCCGGGCGATTTGGCGTAAGCTATTCGCCTAGAATCAAAGGTTCACTGGCGCCCTCGGTTTTTGCGGTGTATCTGAGTGGGACCAACGATGTGGACTACGGAGCCTCACTAAGATACCAGGCTCGTGCGCGCGACCGTCGCTCGCGACCGCTTCGTGTTGAGGCCGGATATGGATATCAAACAGCGCGAATATTCGAAGCTTCGCATGTGCATCCGCTGATGGCGTCGACTGGGATGCTGCTCGGGACGTACGATTACTTCGATTATTATAAGGTGGAGCGGGGGTATGTCAACGCCTCGAAAAGACTCAATAACAAGCCGATAACGTGGAATCTCGGGCTGAACCAATCTCGTTTTGGCTCACTGGCGAAAACGACAAACTACTCCATTCCCGGCGGAATCATTCAACGCGAAAACCCTGCCATTGACGAGGGAATTGGCCGCTATGTCGAAGTCGGACTCGAATTCGGAGGAAGTCCGGCGCCATTTGGTGTTACCGGAGGTCGAAACGCCGAGATCTCGGTGCTGCATTCGGGAGCGCATCTCGGCAGCGACTTCGATTTCACCCGATTCAGCGCCCGAGTCGATTATCGCTTCGAAACTTTTTTTAAACGCCGATTTATGCCCAACACACTCGACATTCGACTCACAGGCGGCGCAGCACTTGGTGACCTGCCGTTGCAACACATGCATTCAATCGACACTTCCATCCGATATTTCACACCGTTCGGAGGGTTACGAGCGGCTCAGGGTGTGCCAATTCGCTCCGATCGTCAGCTTTCGCTATCGTGGGAGCATAACTTTCGCACCATTCCGTTCGAGATTATCGGCTTCGACGCTCCTGTTAGAAAAGGAATCGGATTTATCGTGCACGGAGCACATGCCTATCAGCATCAAGCGGCACAGTTTCCGTCTGGCGATACCTATCACCACGAAATCGGTTTATCATTGAACGGGTTATTCAGCGTGTTGCGTATCGATGCCACCGCTCGAATCGATCGCCCCGGATTTTTCCTTGGAGCCTCCGTAGCTCGCATATTCTGATTGTTTTGTCAATTCCGCTTGCGTAAACTTACATAATGAAAACACTCGTATTTACATTGATGCTTCTGATAGGAAGCACCTCAACACTTTTTGGGCAACTTAACTCATCATCGTCTGAATCCGAAGCTACTCCCGCTTTTGGCGCCTGGAGTGTGTACACCTCACACCGGGATATTGTAGATATTCTGCCCGTATCGGTAGGTTCGGGTGAATATTTGGCCGTTCAAACCACCGGAGGGTTGTTTATTTACGATCAGAATGGCGGACAAGTAACGGTATTCAATAGGGGCGATGGGAAGTATCAATCTACGGCCTCAGCAATGGCTGTTAACGAGCAAAATGGTGAGATTTGGTTCGGATATAGCGATGGTGTATTAAGTGTGCTCGATCTTGCAACCATGCGATTTCGAAATTACAACGACATCAGCCGAAACGATCGATTTCTGTCGAATGCAATCAACGATCTGAAAATCGACAATGGCATGTTGTACGCTGCAACAGACTTCGGAGTGGTGCTTTTCGAACTAAACTCCCGCATTGTTATTGACTCATATTCGCGATTTGGGTCGTTACCTTCACCAATTTCAGTGCGCACGATTGATGTTGAGGATGGAACAATCTATTTGGGTACAGTATCAGGTATCGCGATAGGAAATCCGAGTGATGGAGACCTGAAACTTGCATCCGGATGGCTTGTTTACGACCAAAGTAACGGATTTACGAACGAACAGGTTGATTTCATAACTGGATTTCAAGTCGGCGGACAACAAACAATATATGCCTCAACATTAACTACAAATTATCGCTTTGATGGCAATTCCTGGTCAACAATTACAAGCTTTGGAAGCAATGGCATCCGCTCGATTTACAAAGAAAACGACACCAACTGGACCATAAGTACCGCTCAGCGTTTATACACCTACAATCCGTTAAGCCGGTCGGCCTCACTTTTTTCGAATGCCGTTCCGTCGCTCACATATAGTGCATTCATCCGTACAGATACCGGATTTTATGCAGGTACCAATATTTTTGGTCTGTCTTTTTGGTCTGATGAAAACGCTGATCCAGATTATTATCAGCCCAATGCTCCATCGCATAATTTGTTCGAACAGTTTGTGATCGGGGCGAATGGAGATGTGGTTGGGGCAG
>JAIUMT010000407.1 GCA_022565415.1 Balneolales bacterium
GATTTGGGCTCCATCACGCCAATAACCAAAAACGGACTTTCGCCAACGAGAACCAGTTGTCCGACAGGATCTTCATCCTCAAAAAGAATTGCTGCGAGTTTATCACCCAGAAATACAACCCTGCGCCGCTCTTCCATATCGATTGGATTAAACCAACGACCACCGCTCTGAGGGAAAATATTCCGCATTTCGCTGTAGTTTTCAAAAACGCCCCCTATTCCAGGAGTATTCACGCGATTTCCGTTGCGTAGTTGAAACGACCAGTTAATATATTCAGCTGAAATTTCGTTAATTCCAGCAACCTCATTCTTCAGATATTCTGCATCACTCTCGCGAAGCTGAATTCGTCGGCCAATGCCCATTCCTTCATGTGCGATGGTAGTGCTTCCGTTGAATATGATGGCAATTCGGTCGCCCATTCCCCGCATATTATGACTCATTTGGTCGCGAAAACCCATACCAAAAGCCAGTAGTAATATGAGCGTCGCAGTACCCCACATAATCCCAAATACGGTCAGGAATGTACGAAGCCGCTGCTGCTGGATGTTTCTTATAAAGTCACGTAGTAAATGCATAATCTGGGTAATCGATAAAGATTGGGGTGCACAGTCATTCCATAATCGAGGTATGCAATTAAATCGAAAGTGATCGCTGAGGTCGTTCCAAAACCTTATCGCCTTCAGCTAATCCACCAGTAACTTCAATAGAAATGGCATTGCTTGAGCCAACTTGAATTTCGATTTCTTCAGAGGCTCCATTTATCTCATCAGAGACAATTTCCACGAAGGCTTTACCATCTTTGAAAGTGATCAATCGCTCGGGCACGACCAGAATATCAGTTAATTGTTTGATGATGATATCGGCGTTGGCTGAATATCCAGCACGTAAAATGTGACCTTGGGTATCAGTGATTATGATTTCAACCGGAAATACAGTGGTATTATCTTGTCTTCGAGCTTTCAGGGAAATATGATGAAGTTCACCGGTTACAACTGCTCCCGGCAAAGCACCGACTTTTAAATTAACCGGCATTCCTTCGTTCAATTTACCCACATCAATTTCATCGACTGTACCTTTGAAAATGAGTCCACTCATATCGGCTATACTCATTAAAGCGGTTCCAGCCTGATAGGAAGTAAGTGGCACAACAGGGTCGCCAATATTGACCATCCGCTCCAATATGTATCCGGAAATTGGGGCTTTGATGACGCTTTCTATCTCGATTCCGCCAATGTTAACATGACCAGATTCAAGTAATTCAAGTCGTTCGCGGCTCATTTGCAATCGGAGCATGGCGTCATTGTATTGTCGCTCAATTTCCTGAAATTCACTAGTCGAAATCATTCCGCGATTCAAAAGCTGCGTTTGACGCTCAATTTGTTGGGTGATGTTATTGGCGGTGTTCTCAGAAAGTTCGAGGTTTCGTTTAGCCTCGGCAATTTCCAACGGAGTTGGATCGGGCTGAACTTCAATAAGCGGGTCACCCTGACGAACATAACTTCCGGGTTGGGCGAAAATTTGTTTTACAACTCCGGAAACTTTGGATTTTACTTCGATTTGATGCTCTGGTTCGATTGTGCCAACGGCCAAAGCTTTCTCAATGATATCACCTCTGCTTACTTCAACATTCGCTCGCAAGGTATCTGTCGGATTGGAATTGTTGTTGCTGTAGTACCAATATCCGGCTAAACCAGCGATGACCAGAACGGCCAAAATCCATATAGTCTTTTTCATAGTAAGTTAATTCTCGTAAAAATTTGGTATGCATTATACTACGAACGGAATCCTTTTGGAGTTACGAGGCACTTTGAAATCCTGTATCTTTGATTCATGCAAACACAATTTGACTATATATTCGACGCGAATTTAGACTTCGATTCAGCCTGCGAGACGATCTTCCACTGGCAGATGGAGCATAATTCTGTGTACCGTCGTTTTGTGGATAATCTTGGTGGGAGCGGGGCGTGGCGGCCGATGTTGCCGGTTGAGGCTTTTAGAGATGCGCGGATATATGCTGCCGGAGCCCATGAGCCGGAGCTGTTTTTTCAGAGCAGTGGCACGAGTACGTCTATTCGGTCGCGCCATGAGGTTGCTTTTTCGTCGGTGTATCGCAAATCCATTTTAGCTGGAATGAAATTGTTTTATCCGCTCGAGAACATGGTGGTTTTGGGATACACGCCGGGCTATAATGAAAATCCCAATTCGTCGCTAATCTGGATGATAAACGCGCTTATTGCAAACGACAGTAGCGGATTGAGCCGTTTTTTGAAGGTCGGCGAACCCATTTCTCAGAAAATTATCGATGAAATATCTTCACGCGACCTGCGGGTGTTGCTATTCGGAGCGGCTTTTGGCTTGGCAGATCTGGCCGAAGATAACCCCATTTCGTTACCTGAGGGGAGTATTATTATGGAAACGGGTGGGATGAAAACCTATCGGCGGGAGATATCGCGCGATGAGCTACACTTTATACTCTCAGAAGGATTTGGGGTTCAGGTTGATGATATTCACTCAGAATATGGCATGACGGAATTGCTGGCGCAAGCGTCTGCTACCGCCGATGGGGGGTTTAAGTCTCCGCCGGGGGTTCGGGTGAGTGTGCGCAATGCGTTGAATCCGCTCGAGGAGATGC
>JAIUMT010000408.1 GCA_022565415.1 Balneolales bacterium
AGCAGTCTGGACGGATTGGGTCGAAATGTGACCGTTCGATACTCGTACCGGTTTTAAACCTGTCGCACAATTGTCGCTTTGTGAAATTCCGGATCGGTGCGGGTAGCGTTGACTTGTTGTGGTACGATGCGTGATGATTAGTTTTTATAGACACCCTAGTTGCTTGTTGTTTTGAAATTATCCCGCTTAGAGCAACATACCCGATTCAAGTCACCACCACACGGTAATCTTACGACTCAATACTTCGCCGACGCGCCCACCAGGTTACCAGTACTCCGCCCATGATAATAAACATGGCAATAATAGATCCGATAGCCGGCATCTCAGCAAAAATAAAAAAAGCGAGTAGGGTCGCGAAAACAGGCTCAATCAAAATCAACGTCGACAGCAACGTAGCTGAAATGAATTTCACCGCGTAATTCATCGATCCGTGACCAATAACCGAAGCGCCGACGGCCAGTGCCAAGCCCGATAATATGGTATTCTGAGGCTGGTCCCACCAGGCTACATCCATCAGAAAAGCAATTATTACACACGAAAGCGCAGTGAATCCATAAACGGAAAACACATAATCGAGCCAACCCGACGATTTCCGAATTTTCTGACTAATCAGGATGTAGAAAACAAACATGAATGCCGCGCTTATGGCCATAAAATTGCCCAGAAGCGGATTTCGAAACGCCTCATTCGGGGCGGAGTCGGTGATTCCAAGAAAAACAGATCCCGCGAAGGCGATAAAAACCCCGATCCAACTCGCAATCGGAAATCGTTTTTTCAGGAAAAAGGATTCAACCACGATAAGCATAATGGGATGAATCGTAACCAAAACCGATGCTGAAGCGACCGAAGTGAAGAAAAGCGACCCAATCCAAAGCATGAAGTGCACGGCAAGGAAGAATCCGGCCAAGGCGCTCCATCCTACTTCCTTTCGCGAAAAAACCACTTTCGAAAGATCTTCTTTGTTGCGGTAATCCTTGTATCGGGCGAATAGCCAAAACGGCACAAGAATTAGAAAGGCAATAACTGTTCGAATGGTAGTGATGGCAACCGGATCGGCATCAACGCCCGCTCCACGCACGAATATGGGCGCAAAAGCGAACATAGCAAGTCCTGCAGACAGTATGAAATACGTGCGCAGTGGAGCTGTTTGAACTGTCTGGGTAGACACTACCGAATCCGGTCTATCGATTTAACGAGCTTTTCGTCGGCGATTACACCTTTTCTGGCCAAAAATTGCAACACAAGTGCAATCACAAGCAACGCAACACCCAAAGCTTCTCCCATCAATGCAGTGCCAATATTCCCGAGGGTAAAAAACACCGCGACCCCGACACCAATAGCAATTAATTGGAAAATCATCGACTTATTGATCCACTTCACCTGATCTGCGCGGTCCGAAAACCTAAATATGCTATACAAAGAAAGTGCGACGGCAAATGCACAAGCCGCAATAAATGCGCTTAATATCCATCCGGCAGGGTCTTCGAAAATGCGTGTGCTGAGCGGAGTTAGAAATACGCCAAGTGTTAGCAACACAGCGATGATTAAGTAAAGAGATTGAATTCGTTGAATCACGATGATGTTGTATTTGAAGTTTCGGGGTTAGCAGGCAGTAAAGATACGAAAAAGCTGTAATTTATCGTGATTGGCAACTGAATCCGAGACGCTTCCGCTATAAACTAAAATCCGTCGTCGTTTTTGTCGAAAAACCTAAGCTATATAACGTCCATTTTATTCTCAAAATAGTGTAACGCATTGGCATGACCGATCAAAAATCCAACACGCTTATTGAATTTCTGCTGCTGATGGTAGCATTTATTTGGGCGCTGAACTTCTCCATTTCGAAAATTAGTCTGCAGGAAATTGATCCGATGAGTTTTAACGCCATGCGTTTTTTCTTATCAACCTTGCTGATGTGGACATTTTTACTGCGCCGTGGCGACTGGATGCCCATTCGCAAATCCGATTACGGCAAACTGATCGTCCTCGGACTCACCGGCAATCTGGTCTACCAGCTACTCTTCATATTCGGACTCGATCGCACCTTCTCGGCCAACTCAGCCGTGATGCTTGGCACAATCCCAATTTGGGTAGCAGTATTATCGCACCTTTCGGGCGCCGAAAAAATGAACCGTACCAAAGCGATAGGTGTACTATTGGCATTTACAGGAGTGCTCCTAATCTTACTTGGAAAGCCCGAACGCATTAGCTTATCGAGCGAAACCTTCACCGGCGACCTCCTCACCCTATGCGCCGCATTCGTATTCGGTGCGTACACCGTCCGCTCGAAAGAATTCCTCAGTTATTATCCGCCGATTCAACTAACCACCATGTCGATGAGCATAGGTGGAGTATCGTTGGTTTTGGTGGGACTGCCCTGGGTTATGCAACTCGAATTCGCCAGCATCAGCACAGTTGCATACGCCGGGGTGATATATAACGGGCTCCTATCAGTCGGCATCGCCTACATTATCTGGAATTATGGATTGAGGCAAGTAGGCGCGGTTCGCACTGCCACTTATCAAAATTTGGTACCCGTATTGGGACTCATGCTTGGATTCCTGATTCTAGGCGAGAAAATCGCCTTCCTGCAGTATATCGGCTCGGCGGTGGTA
>JAIUMT010000409.1 GCA_022565415.1 Balneolales bacterium
CTTTGCTACGTCAATTGGGAAGCAACAACGGGATTTCAAACCTGATTGCATCAACTCAGGGGTCAACCGGCGACTGGCGAACCTTATTCACCGATCTCGACCGAATGATGGAACTCACCCCAGAAGACATCCAGCGCGTGGCGAATATCTATCTCGACAAGTCACAACGCACTGTCGGATACATGATCAACGCCGATAATAACTAACATCATCACATTTAAAACATTGGAATTATGAAAAAATTACTCGTTTTAGCCATGCTGATGGTGTTCGCATCGACAGCATTGCATGCACAAAAATTTCACGACGAACTCGAATTTCCGGAAATAAATCTGTTTCAGATGCCGGATGTAGTCACGTTTGAACTCCGCAACGGAATAAAGTTTTACCTGGTTGAAGACAACGAATTACCGTTAATCAACATGTCGGCCGTCATCAGAACCGGTTCCTATACCGATCCTGACGACCAAATCGGACTGGCATCATTCGCCTTTACACAACTGCGCGAAGGCGGAACCAAGAGCTACTCGTACGCTGAGTTAAATGAATTGCTCGAGCGTCGGGCCGCTAGCATGAACTCAGGAATGGGATTATCAAACGGATCGGCTTCGATGAGCGTTCTCAAAGAAGATTTCGATACCATGTTACCCATCTTTATCGAAATGCTGCGTGAGCCTCGATACAGCGAAGAGCGTTTCAATCTGGCCAAAACCCAGACATCATCTGGAATTTCCCGACGAAATGACGATCCTGGTTCTATAGCAGCCAGAGAATTTCGTCGCTTGGTTTACGGCCCAGAATCCGTTTACGGACGAATTCAGGAATACTCGCATCTCGACAACATCACCATCGAAGATATGCGCGCTTTTCACAGTCAGATGATGGTCGGTCGCAACATGACCATCGCCGTAATTGGTGATTTCAGTGCACGGGACATGCGCAGGGCACTCGAACGTGCTTTCCGCGACATTCCTGCCGGAAACGCTCATACCTTACAGTTACCGCAAGTCGAATACACATTCGAGCCATCGATTAATTTTGCAAACAAATCTGATGCACAGCAAAGTTACATTCGCATTGGTCATATCGGTGGCAAGCGCGACAATCCAGACTACGCTGCGCTCCAACTCATGAATGAAATCCTCAGTGGCGGATTCTCAGGCCGATTGCTACAGGTCATCCGAACTGATTTAGGTCTCGCCTACTCCGTTGGCGGTGGATATCAAAGTCTGCCTCTTTACGACGGGACGTTCTTCGTAACTCTATCAACAGCAAACGAAAACACCGCTCAGGCAGTTGAGTCGACCATCGGAGAAATCCGTCGCCTGCAAACCGAGCGCGTTACTCCAAAAGAGCTGGAAGATGGCAAAGAACGTATTCTGAACTCCCTTGTTTTCCGCTCCACCAGTCGGGGCGCGGTTCTCAACGAACGCGTAAATAACGCATACCTCGGACTTCCTGCTGATGCATTCACCAAATACATCGAGGAGTTGCAACAATTGACCATCGCAGATATTCAGCGCGTTGCCAACGAGTATATTCAGCCAGACAACCTTCAAGTTCTGATTGTGGGCAACAAGGCGGCTATTGAAGATCAGCTCACGCAACTCGGTGAGTTCAACGAAATCGACATCACCATTCCACGTCGTGAAGTAGCAACGGAAGATGTTGGCGGCGATGATGGTAGCGCTGTTCTTGGCCAGATGGCTTCTGCGTTGGTTTCCAACCCTGATGCGCTTGAAACAGTTACCTATAATGCCTCTATGATGCAGGGTGGCATGAACTTACAAGTAGAAGCAACAATGGGCTTCCCAGACGCACTAACTCAGAACATTACTACTCCGCAAGGTGCAATTGTAATCGAGTACGCGAATGGCGGCGGACGAATGGTTATGGGTCCGAATGAGCAACCATTACCCGGAGCTCAGGTTGAAGCCCTACAAAATGAAGTTAAGCGCCATTACCTAAGCATAGCTAAGGCTGTAGCTGAAACTCAAAGTGTGCTTGTTGGCGAGGAAGATGGCATTATTGAGTTGTATTTGCCGGAACTCAACATGTACCTGTTCGTGGATAGCGAAACGAATTTGCCACAGCGAGTTCGTGTGAAGGAGTTTAATCCGATGGCAGGCGCTGAGGTTGAGTCTGTTACAGTTTATAGCGACTGGACCGAAGTTGACGGTGTACAAATGGCCTATACATTGGAATCAATGGTTAATGGTCAGGCCGCTGGTAAGGTAACGCTAAGCAGCCATACTGTGAATCCAGAGTAAGTTACTTGTGGAGTCTCTGATATCTACAAATGCAAAAATCAGGATTAATTAGTAGAAACACGGAGTTCTACTAATGTAGAAATCGGGATTTTTTATTAAAGAAAAGTGAGGGAGCTTGCCGAAAGGCAGGCTCCCTTTTTCTATGCGGATAGTTTAAGGTGAGTTCGTACTGGTACTGAACCTTTTGTTGTGTGGACGCACCATCATGTACATGGTACCATCATGTATTGCTCTTTTTGGTGCCACCCAAAAAATCGATGCGTCTTAATCTTTTCGGTGGGACATACCCGCCGACGCAAGATTACGTGCCACAGGTTTTGACTTAACTATTCA
>JAIUMT010000410.1 GCA_022565415.1 Balneolales bacterium
AATCTATCCGAGTCTCTGTTGCTGATGCAGCTTCTACTGAAATTGTTGGACTAGCCACGACAAGCAACGTCTGGTATCACGTGGCTTATGTTCTCGAGTCTGGAGTTGGGACATTGTATATAAACGGAGATAGCTATGGCACGCACGCATCCGCCATTGACGTACAAGAAATTACAGATGTTGAATATGGTGTTTTGGTTAAAAATGGTGTTTCTGGACACCATTTTGCTGGAAATTTGGATGAAATTCGTATATGGAGTGTCGCCCGATCACAAGAACTCATCCGAAATAACCGACTTCAGGTGCTAAGCGGAAGGGAATCTGATTTACTCGTTTATTTGCCATTAATTGAGGGAGAAGGCACAGTTTCGTTAGAAGCGACGAACTCAGGTCGAACCGCCACTCTAGTTAATGCAACATGGTCAGAAGAGACGTTTTTCACCGAAACCATTGTTAATAGCAGTTCGTTGGCACTCAATGGATTGACACAAGGGGTGAGTATTGCGTCAATTCGTGATGAAATGGCGAAGAGAACACCTTTTACTATCGAATTTTGGATTAAACCCACTGTTGAACCCAATACTACGGGTAATCCAGAACACTTGATTTCGGTTACGCGAGGCCAAGCACAGCAATTTAGAATCTACTTGGATTCACAGCAAAATGGATCGTTTCGTCGACTCATGGTGCGAGGATTTATGGCTGATCCGACGAATAAGTTCTTTACGTTAGAAGGCCCCTTGGTCCTTGAAAATCAGTGGACTCACGTGGCATTTACGAATCAAGCCGGGATCGGGCGACTTTACGTGAACGGGAAGTATTATGCGCAGACTGAAACGACTTTACCTTTTAGCGATCTTGACACATGGCTTTTGGGAGAGGGTAGGTTTGTAACATCGGTATCTAATCGTTATTCCGGTCAGTTTGATGAAGTTCGATTTTGGAGTACTGCTCGCAACTTGGCTCAAATTCAGGAATCGCTATATCAACCACTAAAAGGCGATGAAGCAAATTTGATGGCGTATTGGCCAATGAACAACTCCTTGCAAGACTACTCAGGAAATGATCGTCATGCGGTGGGCATAAACTCGGTATCTTTTAGAAATGAGACGCATCCTACCGGAGCAGTAATAAAGGGTGCCGAAGGATGGCGCTTGCTTAGTAATCCGACAACGAATGCATCATTCGGAAGTATACTTGATAGGGTCTGGACACAAGGATTTCCGGGAGCGACCATGCCCAATTTTGGGTCGCCAAATGTGTTGGTATGGAATTCTACTCAACAACAGTTTGAGTCTGTCGCAAACGCAGAAGAAATACCAGCGCCTGGAACCGGGTTTATCGCATACATGTACTCAGATGATGATTTTGATGGCGTTCCTGATGGATTCCCCAAAACGATTCAGGTTCCGAATTCCCCAATTGATGGTCGTGTGAAACCCAGTTTGTCGTACACCTCGACGGGTGAGCCCGAAGATGATGGGTGGAATTTGGTTGGTAATCCGTACAGCTCGTCTATTCTGTGGGAGGCACCATTAGGTTGGAATCGGTCGAATTTGAGTAGTTCATTTTATGTGTGGGATAATGTAACCAGCTCGTATCGTTCATGGAACGGGATTTCAGGTACACTTCCGAACGGAAAAATTGCTCCGTGGCAGGGGTTTTGGGTGCAGGCAACGGACAACAATCCCGATCTCGAGTTCAACGACGCTGTTCGCGATGCCGGCGGTATTTTTATGCGCGAGCGTGCTGTGTCGCAAATACAGCTATCTCTCGAAGACCAGGATCAACTTTCAGCAACGACAATCATGTTTCATGAAGATGCCGAGGTTGGGTTTGACCATCTCGATGCCTGGAAACTGGAGTCGCTTAACGGAAATCCGTTCATGTTGTATGCTGTTTCGAACGATGGAAAAGCGCTGGATATAAATGCATTGCCAGATGACCGGACGGTCACCCATGAAATACCACTAGGCTTAGCTGGGATTTCTACCGATTCGGAAATCACTTTACACTGGGAGATGGAGGAAGTGCTGCAACATTGGAATGCTGAGCTTGTTGATTTATACGATGAGTCAACAACGCCCATGAATGAAACTGGAAAGTTTGCATTTCGGATGGGTGCTGCTAAGACCATGCCAACAGATTCTTTGGATACTAAAGTCGCGAATGTTATTGAGCCAACGGGTCCATCATCGCATAGACCGGTTCGTCCAGACATAGTGCGCGAGAAGTCTGCTAATTCGCAGCGATTTGTGTTGAGATTATCACCTACGAACTCACTAGATGAAACCTCCGAATCGATGCTTCCCACAGAAGTTGCCTTGCGTCAAAACTATCCGAATCCGTTTAATCCAACTACTACTATTCAATTTGAATTACCATCAGAAACGTCGGTTCGTTTGCAGGTGTTTGATGTAACTGGTCGATTGGTGACTACTCTGGTTGAAGGAAGTATGTCGGCAGGAGTTCACCATGCGGTCTTGAATGCGACTCAATTGGCTAGTGGGATTTACCTGTATCGCCTTGAAACCGGCACCTCAACCATCACTAAAAAAATGGTTATGATAAAATAGGATTGAGTTCGTTTTGATTCGGG
>JAIUMT010000411.1 GCA_022565415.1 Balneolales bacterium
CGCTTGCTATGGGAATTCTCATGGAAGGTCATTTGGGGCTAAAAATTGATAAGCTCAAATATCCTCATAATTCCCCTCAAAATAAACTTAAACGACGCATTCTTTTTAATATATGTAGCGATGGGAAGTGAGTGCGTATATCAAAATATTGGCACCCATTTGCAACGATTCTTCGCGCAGGTCGGGTGGGACGTTATGAACGTCGGCATCGGCCCAGCCATCGGCCAAATTCGACTCGTAGGAGTAAAGAACGACTAACCGGCCGTTTCGGAATATTCCGAAGGCTTGAGGCGGTTTGCCATCGTGTTCGTGAATTTTGGGCAATCCGTTGGGAAAGTTCCAGGCCTGATTGAAAATGGGGTGCGAGAATGGGATTTCAACTAGGTCTTCATCAGGAAAGATTTCTTTTAGAACCGGACGAATGAAGGGATCCAGGCCATAATCGTCGTCGATGTACAGAAATCCACCATTATCGAGGTACGATCGCATATTGCTGGCTTCGGCCGAATTGATGGTAATATTTCCGTGCCCCGTAAGGAACAAAAAGGGATATCGGTTCACATCGCGGCTGCCTATGGACACATCATCGTATCTGGAATTGATCGAAATCGGCAGATGTTCGTTAGCGAAACGACTTAAATTCGTTAGGGAGGAGGGATCGTTGTACCAATCTCCACCGCCTCTGTATTGAACTCGAGCCAGTTTAAGGTCGTCGGAATTCTGAGCCACAACTGCATCCGGCACAATGAGTAATCCGGTAATTAGTAGTAGTATTAGTAGATTTTTGGTTAAAGATACTTTTGAAATCATTAATTTAGGCTGTCTTTGGTAAACCGATTGCATACGGGTAGTAACGTAGCTTGCGTCAAAATATGACAAACATTAGTCGTTATGGTAATCATTCCGGATGTAAAACGTGCACAAAATGCGAATTTCAACTGTGAGTCGCATAATTTTCTAACTAATTGTAAACTGAAATGAAAAAACTGTTCTTGCTTGGGGTATTAAAACTCTTTTTGGTTACCGTGGTGCTGGCACAATCGATTCAGATTGATCGTCTAGAACCGGGTAACTGGTGGGTCGGATTCAACGACCCGAATCTTCAAATCCTGGTTTATGGTCCGGATATTTCGGAGTCCCGTGTGGCTATAAATTATCCCGGAGTTCGATTGGTTTCGTCGGTTGTGGCCGAAAATCCGAACTACCTGTTTTTAAACCTGAAAATTTCTGACAACGCTCAGGCGGGAACGGTTCCCATCACATTTACCCGAGGACGACGCACACACACGCACAATTTTCCGCTGAAAGAACGGTCTACATCAACGACACGGGCTCAGGGATTTGATGCTTCCGATGTGATTTATCTGATGATGCCCGATCGATTTGCCAATGGTGATCCGTCGAACGATAACATCCCGGGAATGCTCGAACAAACCGATCGCAGCGAGCCTTATGGCCGTCACGGTGGTGACCTTAAAGGACTTCAGAAAAACCTCGGGTACATCAGCGACTTAGGAATGACCGCGATTTGGCTGAATCCGATTTTCGAGAACGATATGCCGGGTAACTACGAAATCGGCGCGGGATTTTATCATGGCTACGCTGCCACCGATATGTACAAAGTCGACCGACGTTTCGGTACCAACGAGCAATTTGTTGCCTTAATTGAAGAATCGCAGCAAATGGGCATGAAAGTAATTATGGACATGATTCATAATCACGTGGGCACCTATCATTGGTTTATAAAAGACATGCCGTTTTCTGATTGGGTCCATGATCAGTCCAAATACGGAAACACAAACTACCGAACCAGCACCATTATGGATCCTTATGCCAGTGAGAGGGACTTGAACTCCACGGTAAAAGGCTGGTTCGTCGATGAAATGCCCGATCTAGATCAGCGAAACGAATTTCTGGCCACGTATTTAATCCAGAATACAATCTGGTGGATCGAATATTCGGGGATTGATGGAATTCGAATGGACACACATCCGTACCCGTACAAGGAATATATGGCAGAATGGACCCGCCGCGTGTTGGAGGAGTTTCCTGATTTCAACATCGTGGGTGAGGCGTGGATGCCAAACGTGGCAACAACTGCTTTCTGGCAGTATGATTTCCCTGATCAAGATGGATACAATTCGTATTTGCCGAGTGTAACGGATTTTCCACTGTATTACGGCTTAACCCAGGCGTTTAACGAAGACTTTGGTTGGGATACCGGAATAATGAGGCTCTATTACGTGCTGAGTCAGGATTTTCTGTACACCGATCCGTTTTTGAATGTGATTTTTTACGACAACCACGATCTTACCAGGTATTTTACCTCCGTCGGAGAAGATGCGGCTAAATTTAAACTCGGAACTGCGTTTTTGCTCACAACCCGTGGTATACCTCAGATTTATTACGGATCTGAAATTCTGATGGCCGGAGGCGATAATGATCCCGACAAGCGCCGAAACTTCCCTGGAGGCTGGGAGGAAGATCCGATTAACGCATTCACCGAAGAGGGTAGAATTGCTCTGGGAGAAGAATTAGGTCTGCCGATTCAGGATAATTTCGAGTACCTGCGAAAACTCGTGCGTTGGAGAAAA
>JAIUMT010000412.1 GCA_022565415.1 Balneolales bacterium
CCATTCCTCGATTGCCTTAGCCTTATCGACGTTACCCACATGTCCTTGCATGTGCGGATTGATAACATATTCGACAGTAAAATGCTCGGGAGTGACCATCAATGCATTTTTCGTAAGGGGAAATGTTGGGATTTCTGCAAGATTAAAATCGAGTTCAGAAACTGACGTGATGATTTTTGAAACTGGCATAAAAGTAATTTATTTGGCTGATGCATATCTAGACGGGCACAGACTTCGGCGTTTGAAAGCTCTCGGATTTGGCACAAACAATACAGCAGATTTCTCAAAATGATATGTTGTTGTACCCGGGAATTTGAGCCTATTCGAACTAAAGTCCATTTTGCATCAAATATAACGAAAATGAGCATAATGTTCGGTTTTTCGGGGTTGCTTTCTTATTTTGAACTGCGATTATGTAACTGGCTCGAACTGTTTAAAAAAGCGGTTACAAAAAGATTTTAATGTGCAAAACCCACGATTTCGAATCCTTAATATTTCGTTTCTCATGAAGTTTATTATTTGTATAAAACAAGTCCCCGACGTGTACGCCCCCATTCAGATTAAAAACGGTGAACTTTCGATGGATACCGACCGCATGGTGCTCAATGCCTACGATGCTTCAGCTGTTGAAGAAGCCCTCGTCTTAGCCGAACAACACGGTGGCGAAGTTGAGGTTGTTTTGGTGGGCCCAGACAAAGCCAAAGAAACCATCCGAAAAGCACTTGCGATGGGCGCTTCAAAAGGACATCATATCGCCGTGGAAGACACAACAGGACTCGACTCAGCCGCATTTGCCTCCATTTTGAGTGCTTTTTTTAAGAATCAGTCGTTTGATGTAATTGGAACCGGGAAGCAGTCGCAGGACACCGATTCGGGTCTGGCCGGCGGAATGATTGCGGCGCATCTTGATTTACCTTACGCTGCCAACGCCGTCGGACTTCAAATCGAGGAAGGAAACAAGCTCATCGTGAAGCGACAAGGCGATACGGGTCAGGAAATGATTGAATTACCCACCCCCTGCCTGGTAACCTGCTCGAACGACATGAACAATCCGCGGATTCCGAGCTTGAAAGGCATCATGGCGTCCAAGAATAAGCCCGTTGAAACCTACACGGCTGATGTACTTGGAATCGACCTGGAACGTGTGCGAAGCTCCGTTCAGACCAAAACAATCGGATATCAAAACATGCCTGAGCGTGATCCTGGTCAGAAATTGGAAGGTGATGCAGAAGAGTTGGTTCAAAATCTGATGAATCTCTTGCAAAACGAAGCCAAAGTACTGTAAGAATTTAGTCCCTTCGCGAAAAGCATTTTTCCCCCAAGAAACCTTTTATAATTAAGTATTAAAACGATGTCAATTCTGGTATACATTTCCACCACGGGTGGAAAAATTAAACGATCGGCTCTGGAAGTATTATCGCATTGCCGCGAGCAAGCAGCAGCAAACAACAGTGAAGTAGCTGCAGTGGTATTAGATGCCGACGCGACTTCTTTCACCGAAACCCTGCAATCGTACGGAGCTAAGAAAATTTACACCGTTTCGAATCCGGTTTTCAAAACACACCTGAACGCGCCGATCACCGAGGCGTTGCTCAAGGTTATCGACCAGGCCAAGCCATCCGTCTTCGCCTGCGCCTCAACAGAGGGCACAAAAGACATCATAGGCGCTCTCGCGGCAAAAACAGGCGCTGCGACGCTGCCCGATGTGGCCAATTTCGAACTCACATCAGATGGCGTTTCGGCGCTGCGACCGGTGATGGCCGCAAAAATCCTTTCCCAGAACACGGCATCGGGCGATTTGGTGCTCGTGAGTGTTCGCTCCGGATCGTACGACGCCAGCCAGTCTCCGGTGGTCTCCGAAACCATCGCTGTCGACTACTCCCCTTCCGATTTCGCCCAGGTTTTGCGCGAAGTTCTTTCAAGTGCCGGCGACAAAGTCGATCTTTCGGAGGCGAACGTTGTTATCGCGGCCGGCCGTGGAATCAAAGACGAAGCTGGTAAAAAGCTCATCGAAGACCTGGCAGAGTCGCTCGGCGGAGCAATCGGCGCTTCCCGTGCCGTCGTCGAAAATGGTATGTTCCCGGCTACGGCCCAAATCGGTCAGACCGGGAAAGTCGTGTCGCCCGAATTGTATTTCGCCATCGGTATCTCCGGTGCCGTGCAACACACCGCCGGCATGAGCAACAGTAAAGTCATCGTTGCAATTAACAAAGACGCCGACGCCCCGATTTTCCAAATGGCCTCGTACGGACTCGTCGGCGACCTCTACAAAATTCTGCCCATTCTCACCGAAGAGATCAAAAAGATCCGAAATTAAGCCAATTAACCCCGAGATTCACCAGCGAAATGGACGACAAATTTGATTGTATCGTAGTAGGGGGTGGCATTGCCGGTCTCAGCGCCGCGCTCACCCTCGCCAAAAACAACATGAAATTCCTGCTCGTAGAACGCGGCGAGTTCAGCGGAGCAAAAAACGTATCCGGTGGCGTACTTTGGGGCACCCGGCTCAACGACCTCGTTC
>JAIUMT010000413.1 GCA_022565415.1 Balneolales bacterium
CGGGCCATGGTCGTTTTACCCACACCTCTGGGACCACAAAACAGATAGGCATGCGAGATGCGGTTCTGTGCTATGGCGTTGCGTAACGTGCTGATGACATGATCTTGCGATACAACGTCGTCAAACGAGCGCGGACGGTATTTTCGGGTTAAAACTTTGTAGGATTCTGACATCTGGGCAAATTACGAAAATTCGGGAAAAGTTGTGGAGGTGAATCGAGATTGTATCATTTTGATGCACTGATTTTACTCGGAAAAAGTGGGTGACTATTTTGCCCCAAAAGCCAAAAGCCAAAAGCCAAAAGCCAAAAGCCAAAAGTTTCGTCTCCCAATTCATAATCCGAACATTTCCCACAATCTCACAACAAACCACATCGACATCCTCCAATAAAAATTGCTTGTCAACATCGAATCAGGTTACTTTAGCCTATAGTTTCTGTTTTGCCATACATCAGACCTCACCATGCTGCTTACCGAGCTTCTTTTATTCTTCGCGTTCGCCCTAAACTCCCTCGACTCCGACACCGATCCCGACTCCGCCGCCCAAGCCCAATCCCGCGATCTCATTTTACGCATCCGGGAAGGAGACAAGCAGGCTTTCCGAACGTTTTTCGACCAGCATCAGCACGCCTTATTATCTTTTCTGATGTCGAAAGGCCTCGATAAGCCCACCTCCGAAGACATCCTCCAACAGGCATTCATCACAATTTGGGAAAAACGAGCCAATCTCGACGAACATCGCTCCATAAAATCCTTCCTGTTCACTATTGCCTACAACAGGATGCTCAACTACCTGCGCGATACGAAGAAAACGCAGACCAATTTTGCTTTTGATGCTCGGCAAGACACCGATTCTACGCCCGATACCAATGCTGAGAACGCTCAGGCTATGGAGGCTATGCAAAAAGCGCTTGAGCAAATGCCCGAGAAGCGGCGCACTGTTTTTGAGATGTGCTATTTACAGGAACTCACCTACAAGGAAGCAGCCGAAATTTTGCAAGTAACCCGTAAAACGGTCGAAAATCACATGGCGTTGGCGTTAAAAGACCTCCGAATTGCGCTAAAAAATTATATTCAAAACTGATTGGGGGTAAGCGCCCCTCGCCGGTGTATAGAGGGTAATGAAACAGGTGCTGGACGTCCACACCCATCTTCCTAAACCGAAACAAACCAATTTACCATCATGAAAACGTTTCCAAAACTTTACTTTCTGTTGCCAGCCGTTCTTCTATTCTGGACCGGCTGTAATACGTTAAGCCCCGATGCCAACGATTTAACCGACGAAGAAATCGAAATCGCCAGCCAAATCATCACCGAATCTCTTACCGATCAATCCGGAGGGATGCTTACCAGTTTGTATGATGCGCTTTCTAACGTGAGTGCAGAGGGTATTCGTTATGATGACGGCTCGACCACAATTCGTGAGCGTCCTAATATCACTCCCGGACAAAAACCTGAGAACCCAGGTCAGGCCAACGGACGTGGAGCTGAACGCGACTTCACAGCGAGCTATAATCCTGAAACCGGAGAGCATTTGGTGCGATTTACTCGTTCGTTCCAGGGACCAGTAGTAACCATGTCTCAAACTGTTCAAACTGTTTATATCTATACCGATGTGGATGGTAACTTTTTGGAGTATCCCCGCCGCCAACGTGATCAGATTGAAAGTATCGCCTTTAGCAGTCAACGTAATGGCACGCAAACATCACCTCGCCGAAACGCACGATCGTCCCGAGCCGACACCTTGCTGATCACCGGAATTTCATCGGCATCAGCATCGCTTTCCCTCGATGGCGTACACCAGCACTCGGGCGAAATGTCGATCAATTTGCCACGTGCAGAACGTTCTGTTGAGCGCGCGTTCACAAACCGATTTGCCATGCAAGATATTCGTATCGACAAAGCAATTGTCCGCGAAAATGGCAACCTCGAAGAAGGTGTAACCGGAATTATCACCTACTCCCTCAAAATGGTTAATAACATCAATGGCGAACTTAAAGAACGCGAAGTTGAAGGTGTTATCGAAATGAACGGAGACGGAACCGCGTTACTGCGATTCAGCAAAGTTGATGATATTTTCAACATAGCCTTGTATTCTGCCGAAACGAACTGATTCTAACGTGATGGTCGTGCCGAATCCCCGGCATGACCATCATTTATATCATGAATAAAAACCAATCATCATATCATCCCCTTCCTGAAGACCGAGCGTTGGCCCGGCTTCTCGATAAAACCACGTCAGAAAACCTTGGATATGGTGCAAACGATACTCTGCACCCGCTTTCTTCTGATGCCGATCCTCTTATCCCATTTTTGGATGCCTACAAGAAATCGGCCAGCGCCAAAATCAGCGCAGATGCCGGATCCAACGTCTGGGATTACATCGATTCCACCATCCGGGAGACCCATGAAGCCACAGTTACGCCAATTCGACTGAGTCCGACCCAACTTTTTTTACGCATCGCCGCCGTACTATTCCTCATCGCAGTTTCTGGATTACTAGTTC